>DATFWC010000072.1:0-9926 GCA_035259885.1 Xanthobacteraceae bacterium | reverse complement strand
CTTTCCTCCTCCTGCCGAGACGAGCGGCGCAGCCGTGACACGGTGCTAGATTGAAAATGCGGCGAGTCAATAGTCGTTGGACCCAACGATCGAAGTATTAATCATACTGCATTCCTTATTCGCGCAATTATTGAAATAAGGAACATTGGCGCAAGAGTGGAATGAGACCAAACTTTATCGGCAGTTGGCCGAGAGAACTCCAAGCAACGGCGAATCCGCTGCGTCGTGACTTTCATCTTTGACGCTCCTGAGCGGATCACGGCCAACCGCACTTGGGAATGTCCGCCTCGAGCACACATGTGGGACTCACCGAAACGCAAGGGCACGGTTGGGCGCAGCCTGGCAAATTGAATCCTTCATGCGGTATTCTGAATGCGCAAATATTGCGGGCGCGAGTGTCTGCAAAGGTTGTTTTCGTCGCGTTATCTGGCATGGTGATTGCGCACACTTGCGCAATTACCAAGTTTGAGGCGCACCATGACTCGCCCTTTATCACCTTCCGAGTTCTCGCCGCTCACGGCCACGCGGGCTCTGAACGATATCCGCCACGATTGCGACGAATGCTTTTCGAATATAATTAAAGACACGCTTGATGCGCGGGCAAACGATGCGCGGACAAAAGCGGACAAGGCGCCGACGCGCGGCGGTGCGGCTGGTTCAACGAATGGGACGAACGACGCCGCCACGCCGACAGCATTGCCGCGAAGCGGTGCGGGTCTTGCTTACCTGGCGGCGAGAGCACTCCAGAACCGCGCGAACACGCGTAGCGCAGCCGACAAAACGGTTTCAGGTCAGGAGCAACCCGGCGGCGCCATCGAGCCGCGGGGTTCCGCTCCGTCCGGTCAAAGCGGCATTAACCTCCTCCGGGCTCCCTCGTGGGCCCAGCTGGCGGCGAGCCAGGCGAACAACGCAGCCGCTCAGAGCAAAACTGCTCAGAGCAAGACGACCTCCGCAAACCAGAAACCCGCGGGGCCCAGCAGGATGCCCCGTTTCACAGCGTTCTATCAGGCGAGCACCACCTTCAGTATCGACAGCGACCCCCGCAACCTTTTTCAGCCGCCGATCCCAGGCGCCCGCCCGGATGGAGCCGCTGCGATCGAGCTCACTGCCGGGTTTTTCAAAGACTTGACACCGAAGTTAAGAGCGACGGTTTACGGAAACGTTTTCGCCAAGAGAGACTTGAGCGAGCCGCGCGCCGCGTACTCGTCGGCTGCTATCGGCGCGCGGGGAACACTAAAGTTGAGCCCGAAGAACCAACTGACGGGCGGCTACGAATATCTCATGGGCTATAATGGGACGTTCAAGCAATCCAATTTTGTTGGGCATAACCTAACCGCAACATTTACACGCCAGTTGATCAAATCTGCACCAGGCTCAACGGGCTGGAGGCAGCGCGAGGCGAATGTCTCGGTCGGCGTTGAGAGTCGCTTTGGAAACTTGCGAGGGCAAGAGCTCCGTTCGGGCGTGTCGACGATCGACGGCAAGTTCGGTCCACTGAACGGCCAATTGAGGTACGAATTCAGAGCCTATCCCGAACTGCCGGTACGACGCTTCGACTCGATCTTCACGGGTCGCTTCGGCTACACGCGCTCCTTCGGTAAAGACAAAAACAACAGCTGGACGTTTGGGCTATCGGGGAGAAATCAAATCTTGCCTGGACCAAAGACCCATTTCAATTGGGGCCCCTTCTTTCGGCTCGAACGCCGCGGGGAGAAACATTTCTAGCCGACCCGAGCCAAGTCCTTCGTGGCAATCCGGCTGAAATGCGGGCGACACCCTTGGTTGCGCCCGTGTGCGCGAGGCAAGCCTGGGTTTGAGGTTGCACGCGAAGCGCGGAAGGGTGTTGTGCCGAGGCGTGTTGCAAGGCTTTCGATGGCTGGCCGAGCTGGTCCACTTTCGCGGCGATAGTGCTGTATCCATGCAGAGGTAGCGCGAGCCCGGCCGGGTGTCGGTCGGACCGCTGGTGCCCCACGCCGGGCAGAAGCATCTGGCAAATGGCTTCCTGGCTGGACATCCCCACGCCAAGACACGAGGAAGGCCGGCGGTGCAGCCTTGCGCCGATAGAGCGGGATCAGATCCTCCACACGCCCCCACGCGCGCGACGACTTCCGCCTCCTCATAATATCCCTTCGCGCACGAGCATCGTCGCCACCGGTCGAAACAGATCGCGCGCGATAGGCTTGCCGACTGCATGACGCGACGCCAAGGCCTCAACGAGCGCGGCGTCCTGAACGATCGCGATGCCGCGCTCGCGCGCACGTGCAACCATGCGCGTGCCCGCGGCGCCGCGTGCCTTGGCGACGACCATGGGAACTGCCGTCTCGCCCGGCTTGTAGCGCAGGCCGACGATGCGATCGCCGTCGATGACCACGATCACGGCGTTACCGATGCCGGTGCTCGACGCCTGCGCCAGCGTCTCGGCGAACAGCCGGCGACGCCGGCCGCGGACCATCGGATCGCCTTCGAGGTCCTTGTGCTCCCGCTTCTGCTCGGTCTTCGTCATGCGCATATCGCGCAGGAACAGCCGGTATTGCAGCAGGACGTCGACAGCGCCGAGGCTCACGAAGACGATTGCTGCGGCCGCGATGATCGGCCTCAAAGTAGCGAGGAGGATCGGCCCGACGCAGGCCGACCCGCAGGCCGGCATCTCGAACAAGGGCTGGAGGCTGCCGGGCAGAATGAAGCCAAAGACGGCAAGCAGGATGGCGATCTTGCCGAAGCTCTTGGCGATTTCGACCAGGTTGCGAAGCGACGCGATGCGCTTGAAGCCCTGCGCGGGGTTGATCTTCTCGAACTTCGGCGCAAGCTGCTCGAACGAGAATACTGGCCCCAGCGTTCCCGCCATGCCGGCGAGGATGCCGGCGATGCACACGAGGGCCAGCAATGGCGCGCCGAACCACAGCAGCGTCGTCTCGGACAGAGCGATGGCGGTTTCCCCGATTTCAGGAAACGGCCGCGCGACGAGGTCGCCGATGGCGCCGACCAGCAGCAGCATCTCGTCGCGCATCGCCGGCCAGCGGAAGAGGAGATAGCTCATCGCCGTGAGCAGGACGGCAGCCTCGATCAGGTCCCGGCTGTGCGACACACGGCCCTTGCGCCGCTCCTGCGCGATCTTGTGCGCCGACGCCGGAAGTGTCTTTTCCTCTGTCTGCCCGCTCATGCCGGCGCGTGCGGTGAAATCGATCCACAGTGGCGCAACAGGCAATGTCTGCTCCCTCTCCCATAAGGAGAGAGGTCAACGTCTCTCGGTGATTCCATCGACGACCTGTGACCCTCACCCCCAACCCTCTCACCAGGTGGGGAGAGGGCGCAGCCGCCAGGGTCTGTTACGCCATTTTGCATGATCGGAACATGCAGCTAGCGCCCGGCTTTCGCAGTCGTCGCCTGGCGCGGGCTCGCGACCGGCTCCTCCTGCGACGTCGCCGGCCCCCGCCCGGCGTCGATGCCGGCCGCGCCACCGACCAAACTGTCCGTGCCGTCGATATAGCGTTGCGCCGCGCGCGCCGCAGGCGCCGCAGGCGCGGGCCCGAGCTTGCGGCCGCGCAGGAGATCCCGCTCGCGCTCGACTATGCGCATCAGGTTGTAGGCGTTGGCACAGCCGGCCGGCAGCCGCCCTCCCGCAGGTCCGACATCGCCGGGCCCGTAGCTGAGGCAGGCGTCCGGTACCACCGCATACCGCGCGCGCCCGCCCGGACCGGCTGACACGCCGAGCGGAACGGATTGGTAGAAGGGCGAATAGTCCGGCGGATAGCGGACGCAACCGCCGGCGAGCAGCACCACAGACATACCGGCGGACCACAAGAGAGCACGGCGCATTGTGATTTTCCCCGTTGTCACTTGAAGATAAAGCCCGGCCGCTGTTGGGGCTTGTTTACGACGCGCCGCGCAGGAGCCGCAGGCGGCGGCTCCCCGCGCCGATCGAGCGGCGTCGCCAACCGGCCGCGGGACGGCTTCACCAGGTACGGCGTGACAAGAATCACCAGTTCGGTCTCGTCTCGCCGGAACCGCACTGACTGGAACAGCCGGCCCAGCACCGGGACATCCGACAATCCCGGTATCTCGCTGATGTCCTCCGACATCTGGCGCTGGAACAGGCCGCCGAGTGCGAAGGTCTGACCGCTTGCGACCTCGACAGTCGTGTCGGCACGACGCACCGTGAAGCCTGGCAGATTGACGCCCGCGACCTTGACCGATCCCATCCGCGACAGCGCGCTCACCTCCGGGCGGACGCGAAGCGCGATACGATTAGTCCTGATCAAGGTCGGCGTGAACTCGAGCGAGACACCGAACGGCTTGTACTGCGCGGTGATCATGTTGCCCTGCCCGGATGGAACCGGGACGGGGCTCTCTCCTCCGGCCAGGAAGCTTGCGGTCTGGCCGGTGACCGCGGTGAGGTTGGGCTCGGCCAGGATGCTAAGCGCACCGGCGCGCCGCAGCGCCTCGATCGTGGCGTCAATGTCTTCGACCTTGCCGAACAGGAAGCTTCCCGATTTCGCAAACAGATTCCAGTCGAAGCCAAGCGCCTGCAGGTCGTTGCGCGACACTTCGACGAAGCGCACGCGGATGTTGACCTGCTGGGATCCATCGAGCGTGCTGGTATTGAGCGGCAGCTGCCCCGGCCCCGAAAACGTCTTGGCTATGTTGTCGACGTCGGAAGCTTCCTCGATGGTGCGGTTGCGGCCGACCGCGGCGACGCGGTTGCCGATGACAGCGACGTCCACCATCGACGTAGGATGCAGGGCACTCTTGGCCTCGCTGAGCGGGGTCGGATCGACGTAGACGCGCAGCTGCACTGTGGCCTTTAGCTTCTGGTCGCCGTTAAGCGCGATCAGATTGGTGCTGCCGCTCTTCTTGCCGTACAGATAGACGACGTCGGCGGCGACCACCTTGAGGTCGGCGATGCCTGGGTCGGCGAGAAAGACCGAATCGACGGCGTCGTCGAAGCGCACAATGCGGCCATACCCGATCGGCAGATTGATCGGCGCATCCCACGATGCCTGCGAAACCTCGAGCTGGCGCGCATCGCCGGCCATCGCCGGCCAAGCCGGGCTCGCCACAACGAGGCCCAGCCGCAGCAGCAGCCGGCAGGCGGCGGCGACCGACAGCCACTTCGGCGACCGGTTCCGCACTCGCCTCCCTCTCTCTTTCATGCCCCTCATGTCAGCTCCCTGTCTTTATTCATCCGATGCAGCCGAGCCCTGCGCCGACTCGAATTCCGGCGCGGCAACCTCGAACAGCGACGGCACCGGCTGCGGGGCGCCCGATCGCGGCGCCTCGCCAATGCCCGCGAGAGGCATGACGCTGAATTCCGGCGCCAGCTCCTGATAGGAGAGAACGGGCAGATCGATCTCGTTGTGCGTGAGTAACGTGCGGACGTGACGCCGCAGGTCCATTGAGGTCAGCACCACCGGCCGATCGCCAGCGGCGCAGCCCTCCGTGACGCGCGCGACCTGATCGAGCAGCGGCCGCGCTACCTCCTCACTGATGTTCAAGTACGCGCCAACCGCGGTGACCTGCACCGACGCGCGCACGGCATCCTCGAGCGCATGATCGAGGATGCAGGCCATTATCACCCGGTTCTGGTCGGCGCACCGGAAGCAGATCTGCCGGCGCAACGCCACGCGGATGTATTCCACCAGCGCGGCGACATCCTGCTCGCGTGTTCCCCATTCGATCAGCGCCTCGAGTATGAGCCGCAGGTGGCGGACCGGAACATTCTCATCGAGCAGGCGGCGGAGGATGTCGGCGATCTTCTGCAGCGACGCGATCCGTTCCGCTTCTTTCACTAGCTCGCCGTAGTCGCCCTCGAGCTTGCCGAGCAGCGCGCGCGTCTCCTGAATGCCGACGAATTGGGAGGCGCTGTGGCGCAGCACCTCCTCCAGCCGGGCCGCGAGCACCGCGGCCGGCGCCAACGCGCTGACCCC
This sequence comes from Xanthobacteraceae bacterium, assembly GCA_035259885.1. Lineage (GTDB taxonomy): Bacteria > Pseudomonadota > Alphaproteobacteria > Rhizobiales > Xanthobacteraceae > DATFWC01. The sequence continues at coordinate 4,002 of DATFWC010000072.1, read as the reverse complement.
GGTTTCAGTCAATGCCGCCTGATCGACCGCCGCAACCCAGACCGCTTCGCGGCGCCCGACCATCACGGGACCGAGCCGGTACTTGACGCCGATGAGGTCGAGATGCTCCGGGTCGTCGTCCACCAGCACGCAGCCCGCTGGAACATCGCTTTCGGCGACCGGAACGCCCTCGATGTCGATGCGGAACCGGTCAGCGCCGATGCCGGCGTCGATGCGGCGTCCGATCGGCGGCAAATTGACACCGAGATCATCGAGAATCTTCGAGCGTACGCCGTCGACGCACTCCCGGAAGGCGGCGGGTGGGGCAGCCGCCGCAAGCGTGCTTCCAAGGTGAACGACGATCGCGGATCGGTCCTCGAGCAGCGGACCGTCGTCCATCTCGAGTTCAGGTGCATCCGCCAGCGCCGGCGCCTCGACCGGCGGTTCGGTATTGCGAGCGGGGGCGGTCGCGGGTCGCAGCCGGCGCAGTGCGTAAGCCGCCGCAACGAACAGCATCGCCAGCACCAGGAGCAACGGGGCCGGAAAGCCCGGTACTGCCGCCAGGCCGAATAGAACCGCCGCCGCCAACGCGAGCGCACGCGGGTTGCTGAACAACTGGGCGGCAATATCAGAGCCGAGATCGCGGTCGTCCTCGGACGCGACGCGCGTCACTACGACGCCAGCCGCCACCGAGACAAGCAGCGCCGGGATCTGTGCCACCAGTCCGTCGCCGACGGTGAGCAGCGAGTAGAGCTCGGCAGCCGCAGTCAGTGATTTGCCCTGCTGCATCGTGCCAATCGCAAGCCCGCCAACCAGATTGACCAGGACCACCACGATCGACGCGATGGCGTCGCCTTTGACGAATTTCATCGCCCCGTCCATGGCACCGTAGAGCTGGCTCTCGCGCTGTAGCGCCGCGCGCAGCCCCCGCGCCTCGGCTTGGTCGATGTCGCCGCTGCGGAGATCCGCATCGATGCTAATCTGCTTGCCCGGGAGCGAATCGAGGCTGAAGCGGGCGGCTACCTCGGCCACGCGCTCGGAGCCCTTGGTGATCACCACGAACTGCGCGATCGTGATGATGAGGAAGATGGTAAGGCCGACGGCGATGTTGCCGCCGATGACGAAATTGCCGAACGCGGTCACGATCTCGCCGGCGTCGGCTTGCAGCAGAACCAGCCGCGACGTGCTGATGGTGATCGCGAGGCGAAACAGGGTGGCGACCAGGATGATCGACGGCAGTGCCGACAGCTCGGTCGGCCGGGCGGCATAGAAGGCGACGAGCAGCACGAGCGCACTGCCCACCATATTGGTGGTGATCAGCACGTCGATGAGCGCCGTCGGCAACGGCACGATGATCATGGCGACGGCCATCAGCAGGATGGCGGCGACCGCGAGGTCGCGGCGTCGCGACACGACGGCAAACGCACGGATGAGCGACGGGGCGACGGCGGGGCTCATCGACGCGACGGCCGGCGGTGATTGAGGTAGCGGCGGAATGCCTGCCGCGCCTCGGGTTTCTGGCCGCATTTCCACAGCGCGCGCGCCCTGAGCAGATCGAGGACGGGATGCTCGGCGCCGTCGAGCGTGGCGAGCCGTTCGAGCACGGCAGCCGCGCGCCGCGGGTAGCCGTCGAGCAGGAACATGTGAGCGAGCGTCCGCAGCACCCCGACATCGTCGGGCGCCATCCGCGCCGCGATCAGCAGCAACACCAGCGCCCGCTTGGGCTGGCCGTAGCGGCCGTAGAGATATCCAAGCCGGTGCAGCAGCTGCACCGATTGCGCGATCGTGCTCATCATACGACGCTCTGGCGGCGCCTGAGCAGCGCGGTTTGACGGTCAATTTCATCGCCCAGTGCCCAGCGGGCGAGCGCGGCGAGGTCGTTGGGCAGCGACGACGGCATCGCGAGGAGAGTGCGCAGGATGGCCACAATCTCGGTGCCGCGCATCGGCGGGAGGCCGCTGGCCGGCGCTGTGAACTCGAACAGGACATTGCGCAGACTTGTTCCCGACCAGGGATCGCTTGATTCCGACCCCTCCGACCCAGTGCGCTTCGTCGGCCTGCCCACGCCGGCGGCGCCAGCGCTGACCGAGTGCGGCTCATGGGAGCCGCGCTTCCCGCCCAACGCGCGTTTGGCGTCCTTGGTCGCAGGCCGCTCGTAGACACCCGGCTTTCTCGCGGGCAGTCGGGCGACAGCATTCGCGGTGCTACCGGCCGGCGCGGCCTTGGGCTTCGCTCCGCTCACCGCCGCGGGCGGTCGCGGCGCGGGAACGTTGGGTGGATCAACACCGCGCGTCGCCATGGCTATCCCTTCGCGCCCGATCGCGGCGCCTGACCGAACTATGGATACGTCAAGGCAACGGTCTCGCCGTCCCTGGCGAGCACGAGCCGCCCCTTGCCGATCTCGGAGACGACCCAGCCGTTGTCGAGCGCGGAGCCCGGCTCGTGGCGGGATCCGTCCACGGTTATGATGTAAGGACGGACGCCGAACCAAATTGCCTGCAGCTGGGGCGGTGGCAGCGTGCGACCTTCGCTCACCGTCACTTTCGCAGCGAGCACCAGGCGCCCCCCGTAGGTCTGATCGAACCAGCGCTCGATCGTCTTCCATGCATCGGCCTCGCGCGGCGCGAGACGCCCGGTCACGGTAATGCTCCCGTCGAGCATTCCGACGCGCAAGCTGCGCAGGAGCGCTCGATCGAGGCGGTCGTTCAGTTCGCGCATCGCCTCATCGAGCGAGGCCGTCTCGCCTGGCGGCGCGGCGGGAACGCGGGAGCCGAGCGCGGCGCCCACCGGCCGCTCCCCGCTCCTGTGCGGCAATCCGAATGCGATGACCGACAGGGTCACGAGCGAAACGATGAACGTACCGGCGGCAATCGCGCGCCGGACGCCGGTCGAGGCCGACAACCGGCTTATCCCCCCCGCGAGGACGCCACCCGAACGCGGCGACCTCGAGACGCAGATCTGCGCTTCGCCAAGGATGATTTCGGCCGGCAGGTCCACGCGGCAGCCATGGCCAAGCGGGAGCAGATCGGTACCGAGCCCGACGTCGGCGCCGGCCGCTTCGACGCACAAGCCCGACAGCTCGAGCTTGAGCCGCACATGCGCCGGCGCCACGCCGGGATCGCGCAGCATGATATCGGCATCGGGCGCCGACCCGATGCAGCAGAAGTCTGCATCGAGCGGCACGCGCACGCCGGCATGCCGACCGGCCACCACTTCGAGCATCAGCAGACCGGCCGGCATGGGGCGTGCGACTGCGCGGGCTTCGGTAGCGACATGGGAATTGTCCGTTACCCGGATGCACCTGGCGCTCAAACCGACAGTGCTCGGACCATGGGGCCCTATTGGCCAGCCGCGTCTACGGCGATTTGAAGCTTGCGCTTCGCCGCGTCAACTTTGGTCCTCGTAACGGTGTCTTGGAACTGCTCCGCTATTGCCTGCTGTGTCAGCTGATCCGAGGCGGCTTTGACCGAATCGGCAGTGCCTTGAGCGCCGCCACCGGCGAGCGCACCCGCGACCCCACCTGCAACCATCCCGACCGGGCCGCCGGCCGCCCCAGCTGCAACTCCGGCGGCCGCGTTTTTGAGTGTGTTGACAAAACTCATGCTCTGTCCTCCTTGATCGGTATCGCATCGATTGCTAGCAGCGCATCGACGAAGATGGAAGAGTACGATCCGGTAACTCAAAGTCAATTTAAATATCAGCTGCCATTGATATTATATCTAAGTAGAAATTATGCATGCAAAAACCAATGACCTAATTCCTCATCATGAATTATCTACAGTTGCTATGCCAATGTGCATATACATACCAAATTTTTGCCGCAGTCGCGATTTCTAGATTGCGTGATGAACGCGATCGTACCGCTCTCCTCAGTAGTTGCGAGCCTGCTCGCCGCAGCTGCGCTGACGGCGCCGCCGGCGAGCGGCGCGGACGTCAACTGGCCGCGCGGCCCTTACAGCTACATCGCACTCGATCAGGATCTTCGCGACGCCCTCGTCGAGTTCGGACGCAACACCGGCCTGC
>DATFWC010000071.1:0-2301 GCA_035259885.1 Xanthobacteraceae bacterium | reverse complement strand
GTCGAATGCAAAGCGCAACGATCCCGGTGATTTCGACTTCGCTACGCCGTCTGATGCCGCTTCAGGAAGGTGCGCGCGCGGTTGATGGTGCGGACCTTCAACTCCGGCGGCTCCTTCCAGGGGAACACGGTGATCTCCGCGTTCGGGCAGAGCGAGGCGACGTCAATTGAGATCTGCAGCGGGTGCGCCACCACGTCGTCGGGCAGCACGATCATCGGCGTCTGGCACGACTTCGCGAAATCGCGCGACACGCTGTACACGAAGTCGGGCTGCACGCGATAAAGATTGTGCAGGTATTTCTCGATGGTCTCCGTCGACACGTCGGGCCGACGCTCGCGCAGCTCCTTGGCCCAGACGTCGCGGCCGGCGTTGTACATGTAGTCCGGTTGCTCAGGCCGGTGTCCGACCGGCTGGCTCAGGACCGCGGCGACGACGCGCTGCGACGCGCGCTGCATCAGCTTCATCGCGAACGGGCCGCCGATGCAGTTGCCGAAGAAGAAGAACTGGCGGATGCCGAGGTGATCCATCACCCCGAGCTGGTCGTCGGCGAACGCGCTCCACGGATCGTCGACCGGGACTGGGCCGGTGGACTCGCCGCCCGTCGCGTTGCGCTGATCCATGGTGATCACGCGGAAGTCGTTCTTGAACTCCTCCGGGATATTGATCACCGCACGCGACCACACCGCGATGCATGAGTTCAAGCCGCCGCCCGGCGTCGCCAGCAGCGGGAAGCCTGAGCCGATCTCGGCGTAGCGGATGCGGACATTGCCCTTCTCGTAAAATCCGATCTTGAGGCCCGCCGGCAAGCCCTGCGGGACTGGTCCCTGCGGCGCTTGCGCGAACACCCGCTGCGCGGTGGTTGCCGCGGCGGCGGCAGCACCGGTTGTAAGAACGGTGCGTCGGCTCGAATCGATCATCGGCTACCCCTCTTGTCGCTGTCGCGGCCCTTGCGTGCGGCCGGCGCTCAGCCCTTAAGCCGTTGCGACAGTTCCAGGAATTTTGAGCGCTATCTGGTTGTACCACAGATGAAGCCAGTTGGGCGCGGCAATCGTGCATCCAGCAGTGCATCAATCGGCCGTCGCGAAATGACGCTCAGGGTCATCACCGGACCTCGTGAGATGATTTCGACGAGGTCCGCTTACGGTCAACAAGCGAAGAACTCAGAGTGAGCATAATGAGTCCGCTTATGCCCTAACAGCCGACATTCAAGCGGACATCGATTTGTGCCGCTGTGTGCCACTTGCTGCCGTGAGCAGTTGCAGCGAACTATCCTATGAAGCCGGGCAATGGTCGATCAGAGCGTTGCGGCCGAAAAGCAAAACGGCGTGGGGACACCCAGGCCTGGCGGACTTGAGCAGGTCATGGATGTGCTCTTCGGCCGGGCAGACGTAGCCGTCGCGGGCGTTCGGTCGGTGAATGGTCCGCGAGATAGCGGGCAACCGCGATGAGAATGTGCCGGCCCGCGTCGCTGTCGGACCACGCGGTGAACTGGCGGACTCCCGCATCCAGCATCTGATAGGCGCGAACGCCGGCATCTTCGCGCAGCCGCGCGCGAGCGAGCGTGGCGATCAGCGCCTGCGGCGAACGGCCGAGCGTGAGATGGCGTGCCACCAGCCGTGCCGCGAGATCGACCTGTTGACGCCGGCCGAGAGCGTCGAGCAGGGCGGCGCGGATCGCATCCGCATCGGCGGGCAGGTCGTCGAGCGGCTCGCCGTCCTCGCCCGGAATGTGGGCCGGCGGCACATTGAGGTAGCGGGCGAGATAGAGCGCCATCGCGCCGTGCAGGACGCCGCGCACGGCGGTGACGCGACCGTCGCTGTCGGCGGTCCCGATTCGCTCGAGCATCTGGTGGAGCGCGTTGGCGTAGGTGAAGACGTCGTGTGCCGTCTGCCAGTCGGCATGCTTGTTGGTATTGCCAAAGCGCGCCACCCGCAGCGCCGCCGCGTAAGCGAGCGATCGGCCAAGGTCGGCCGGAGCGCCGCCGGCACGGATCGCCGCCGTGATGGCGTCGACGATCCTGGCCGGATCGTCGCCGAGCATCTCGCCGGCGAGCGCCGCGTGATCCGAGCAGCCATGAGCGCCTGTTGCGCGCGTCTGCGACGCGCTATGCGCGCCGCGGGCGGCGGCGAACAGGTCCGGCAGTTGGCCGGCTGCGTCCTCGCACAGCGCCACAAGGTCGACGGGCTGGCGCCAAGCCGTCGATTCCTCGGCGCCGCGCGCCGCCACCATCTGGCCGACGACGGTCGGCAGGACGGCGGTCGCGTGCTCCCAGCCGATCGTGTCGAGGCATTCGAAGGCCTT
>DATFWC010000070.1:0-15226 GCA_035259885.1 Xanthobacteraceae bacterium | reverse complement strand
GTCGGCTGGACCGAGGCTGCCGACTTTGAGGCCCGGATTCTCGAGCCACGCCAACGCCAGGACGCGCTCGCCCTGGGCGGCAAGCTTGTCGGACGCCTTCATGAAGTGCTCGCGCTTGAGCGCCGTTGGCTGGCCGCCCGCGGTCTGCTGGCGATCGCAGTGATCGAGGATGACTTCGGGCGCGCCCTTGGCGAACAGGATCTCTTTGCCCGCGGCAGACTTGTGCAGCGTCGCCATGAACTTGTGTTCCGATTCGAACGGGATGGCGTCGATACGCGGCGACGCGGCCTGCTCGGTCTGCCGATCCAAGCCGAGCTTGCTGGCGAACGGATAGAGCGCGCCCTCGGTCGGGTCTCCCTCGACCTTCCACTTCCCCTCGTGCCGGACCAGCTCGGCATCGTTGCAGAGCATGGAGACGCGCCCCATGAGCGCGAGCACCGGTTGCTCGCCCGCGGGCTTTCCGTCCTTCCTGACCTCGCCCTCTGGCGCATAGCCGTCGCCGGTGATCTGATATTCTGCGTCGGCCGTCGCGACCGAGACGACCATCATCTCCATGAGCGTCAGCGTGCCGGTCTTGTCGGAGCAGATGCGCGACACCGATCCGAGCGTCTCCACCGCAGGCAGCCGCCGGATGATCGCGTTGCGCTGGGCCATGCGCTGCACGCCGATCGCAAGCGTGATCGTGATGAGTGCCGGCAGGCCTTCCGGGATCGCCGACACCGCGATGCTGACGACCGCCTGGAAGAGCTCGACGAAGGGAATTTCCGTCACCCACTTGCCGTAGGCAAAGACCAGCACGCTCACCGCCGCGATCACGACGGTGATGGCATAACCGAACTGCTTGATCTGGCGCAGGAGCGGCGTTTCGAGCGCGCTGACGCCGGCGAGCAGCTGATTGATGCGGCCGAGCTCCGTTCCGCTGCCGGTCGCGACGACTACCCCGGTCGCGCGACCGGACACGACCATGGTTCCAGAGAACGCCATGCTTTCGCGATCCCCCACGGTTGCGTTCGCCGGTACCGCGTCGACAGTCTTCTCCGCCGGCACCGATTCGCCGGTGAGGGCCGCCTCTTCGGTGCGCAGGTTTTTCGCCTCGACGAGCCGCAGGTCCGCAGGAACCTTGTCGCCCGACTCGAGGAGCACGACGTCCCCCGGAACAAGCTGCTCCGCCGGAGTCATGCGCGCCTCGCCGCCGCGCACAGTCCGAGCCTCGGCGGACAGCATGTTGCGGATCGAATCCAGCGCCTTCTCGGCCTTGCCCTCCTGGATGAATCCGAGCAGCGCGTTGAGGATAACCACGCCGAAGATGATCGCCGCATCGAGCCAAAGGTTCAGCATCAGCTTGGTGAAGCCGGCAACTAGCAGGACGTAGACCAGAATGTTGTTGAACTGGGCCAGCAGCCGCATGACCACCCCCCGCTTCTTGCCTTCAGGCAAGCGGTTGGGGCCGTATTTCTGCAGGCGGCTGGAGGCCTCGGCCGGATCGAGGCCCGTGTTTGCCTTGGTGCCGAGCCGCCCGAGAACGTCTTCGACGGCCATGGCGTGCCAAGCCGCAATGTCGCGAGCTGAGTCCGAGTTCGCTCCGGCGATCATGTGCGCGCTCCGTTTTGCCGAGGGCTCTCGACGATACGCTCCGGATCAGTCCTTACGCGCCGCTCTCATCGTGAGGAAAAAGGTGAGACCGGCGATCATGAGGGCAAGCGCCCGCCGCAATCTAGGCCGGCACCGCAGCGTTGCGGTCATGGTCCGCCGCCAGAGCCCTCGCTCTTAGCAGCCGGGAAGAGGCCGCGCCACGAAATGAGTTGGCGCAATCACGAACGAACTTGCAAGCCCTGTTCTTTCGAGCGCGACGGAAACCCGCCCGGCCAGCGATTCGACGCAATGGTGGCCGGTTCGTTTCGTGCTTTTGCGCGTTCCGGCTAAAACCCGGGATGCCCGGAGGCCTCTGGCGAGCACGTCCCGGGCCGCGTCAACGACGTCACGGCGGGGGGCGGCCCCACGACCACCGCATGAAAATCGCGACCTTCAACGTCAACAACGTTCGCAAGCGCCTGGCCAACCTGCTGGAGTGGCTGCACGACGCCGAGCCCGACGTCGTGTGCCTGCAGGAACTGAAGACGACGGATGGCGAATTCCCTGCCGCGGCGCTGCACCAGGCCGGGTACGGCGCGGTCTGGCGTGGCGAGAAAACCTGGAACGGCGTCGCCATCCTGGCGCGCGGCAGCGAGCCCGTGCTGACGCAAACCGAATTGCCGGGCGATCCCGCCGATACGCACAGCCGCTATGTCGAGGCTGCCGTGCGGGGCGTCCTGATCGGCTGCCTGTACGCGCCAAACGGCAATCCCCAGCCGGGACCGAAATTCACCTACAAGCTGGCCTGGCTGGCGCGCCTCGCCGCGCACGCGCAGGCGCTCTTGCGCTCCGGCGCGCCAGTGGTTCTGGCCGGCGACTACAACGTGGTGCCGACCGACCGTGACATCTACGCGATGCGGTCATGGGCCGACGACGCGCTGGTGCAGCCCGAGAGCCGCGCGGCGTTTCATGCCATCGTGGCCCAGGGCTGGGTCGACGCGATCCGCACGCTGCATCCGGACGCGCCGATGTATACGTACTGGGACTACAAGCGGAATCGCTGGCCCCGCGACGCCGGCTTGCGCCTCGACCATCTGCTGCTCAGCCCGGATGTGGCCCACCGCCTGGCCGCCGCCGGCGTCGACCGCGACATGCGCGGCAGGGCGAATGCCAGCGACCACGCGCCGGCCTGGGTGATGCTGCGGGAGCGAAAAGTGAAAACGACGGCACGCGCGCCCCGGGAGGCCGCCAAGGCGGCAAAGACCTCCAAGCTGCGCCGTGGCACACGGCGACCGGCGCAGCGGACCAGACCCGCCATTCCGCGCCGCCCCTTGCTGGTCGTCGACGGCGATTCGTTCGCCCACCGTGCCTATCACGCGCTGCCGAAAACGATCCTGCGCGCCGGCCGCAAGGGCGGCGGCGCGATCCTGGGCTTTGCCAACATCCTGCTGCGGCTCTACCAGGCGGAGCAGCCGCGCGCCGTGCTGGTCGGGTGGGACACGCTGAGCGCGCCGACGTATCGGCACGAAAAGTTTCCGGCCTATCAGAGCGGGCGTGACTTCGATGACGCGCTGGTCGAGCAACTCGACTTGCTGCCGCAGTTCGTGGCCGCGTGCGGCTTCGCCAACGGCAAGGCGCCCGGCTACGAGGCCGACGATTTTCTCGCCGCCGCGGTCGCGGCCGAGGAGCGGCGCGGCGGCACCGTGCTGGTGGCGAGCGGCGACCGCGACACGTTCCAGCTCGCCTCCACCAGCACCACGATCATCTATCCGGTTTGCGGCGCCGAGGCGGCGCGTATCGGGCCGGCGGAGGTGCGCGAGCGCTACGGCGTCGAGCCAAAACAGGTGCCAGATTTCATCGCACTGCGCGGCGATCCGTCCGACAAGCTGCCGGGCGCGCGCGGCATCGGGCCAAAGGGCGCCGCCGACCTGCTCCGCCGCCATGGCACGCTGGACAAGGTGCTCGCGGCCGGCCGCTTTCCGACCCAGGCCGAGGCGCTGAGACTCTACCGCTCGATCGCCACCATGGATGCAGGGGCGCCGCTGCCTCCCCTGCCCGACCAGGTGCCGACCTGGACCAAAGCCTCGGCCCTGGCGCGCGATTGGGAACTCAATCAGCTCGCCGACCGGCTGGCCGAGCTGGCGCAGGCGCATTCCGGCTGAAGGCGGCCGGCGCCATAGCGCTCTGCTGCCAATCGCTTGCCCACGAGCGCAGCACATCCAAGGCTTCGGCCATGCGCGACGCGGGGATCTGAATCGCATCCGCCAGGCAGGCAGCCTTGCCCCGCTGCCACGCCTCAACGTGGGCGGCGTGAAGCCATCCGATTCGGCCGAACACATCGACGGCGCTGACATAATTGTCCGCCGACAGTGCGTCCTCGGCGGCCTCGATCACGCGTTCAGCCAGCGACCTGTGATTTTTTCGGCTCATGGGCCCGACGCAGGCAGATCAGCCGGGGTCGTAGATTATCGCCCGGGTGATCGGACGCAACCCTCGGCCCGTGGCGCTATTCGACGACGTCGAGCTTCACCTTGGCGGTGCCGCGATGGACGATACCTAGCGTCTCGGCGGCGCTGTGCGACAGATCGACGTCGCGTCCGGCAACGAACGGGCCGCGATCGTTGATGCGCACCGTCACCGACTGTCCGGTGGCGACATTGGTGACGCGCAGGCGCGTGCCGAACGGCAGCGTGCGGTGGGCCGCCGTGAATTCGCCCGGATCGAATTTTTCGCCGTTCGCCGTCTGGGCTCCCTGGCTGTAGAAGCTGGCAACGCCGTGCTTGCGATTCTCGGGCTCGGCGGCAGGCTTTTTATCAGTCGCGACCCGATGGAACCGCTTCTTCATTGCGACCCGGCGATGAATGATCGACCATGCGGTGCGGCTGGGTCGTACCGGCCTGGTTTCCGGCACTGCCTCGTAGTTCGCGACCGCCTGACGATGCACGGCCAAAGCGGCCGACCTGTTGTTGCCGGTTGTCTGCGCGCAGGCGCCAAGCGTGGCCGCGGCGAGCGCGGCCATGCACAAACGAAGCACTTTCGCGGTGCCGATCGCTGCGGCGTTCGGTATGCCGCCCCCACGCTCGCTATACGAAGACCTTCCCGCCTGCATCGTCGCCCCCCTTCGCCGGAGACCTGAGGCCCAGGGGAAAGGGCAACCGTGGCCACATGGCGCCACAGATGTGGCCAACTCCACATTTCGTTTCAGTGTGATTGTTTTGCCACAGCCCCGCTGTTCCGCCGTTGCGGGCTCGGTGCGCATCCAAATCCCGTCGCTATTCGGGGCAGCGGCGCATAAAAGAAAGCCTTGCTCGAACGATCAGGGAGGGAACGACGCCAATGCGTGCTATCGCGATCATCCTGGGTCTGGTGTTCGTCGCCATCGCGGTCGTCTACTGGCTGATGCCGGCGGACTCGCTGCCCGCCTTCTTTCCCGGTGCCGAGGCCGGCCTGGCGCGCCCGCGCGTGAAACACGGCATCGCGTCGGCGGTCGTGGGGGTGCTGCTGTTCGCATGGGCCTGGTACGCCGGACGCGCGCCGCGCGGAGCGTGACAACAGCGGGCCTTAAGGCGCGAACAGGTAGCGGCAGCTCGAGTCGGCCGGGTCGTGCGCCATGATGCGGTCGTAGAGGCCGCCTGCCTCGCTCACCAGGCGCTCGATCTCATCGGGCAGCAGGAAGCCATCCTTGGCAACCTGTGCGGCGGCCGCGCGCACCTTGTCCTCGTACGCCGCGCGGGTGGCGTAGCGCGCCTCGAGCGACGGGCGCGGGTCGCCGGCGGCGCGGCGCTCCGCTTCGGTTCGCGGAAACGGCACAAACGAGCCGTCCCAGCGGCCGGTCGCCCAGGGAAAGCCGACCGCTTCGCGCCGCGTGTTGAACCCCGTGCGGGTGCCGAGCGGGACGACAATCTCCGGCAGCGCAATGCCGCCCTCGTCGAGCCCGTCGGCGTTCGGCTTCGGCACCAGGGCCTCGAACGGCTTGCCGAACGCGGGCGGCACCCGGTCGGCGATCCGCTCGGCGGCGAAGTGCGGCCCGAAATCGAGGCGTGGTGGGCGCAGGTCGCTGTCCGGCAGCCGGACGCCGGGAATGCGGGGAAACACCTCCTTGTAGGCCTCCGCCGTGATCAGCGTGCCGTCGGCGACGCGGGGATAGCGGCTTTCCGGCGGCGCCACGCCATCCTGCACCCAGCGCGTCAGCGCCACCACGAGGGCGCGCATGACGCGGTAGTGATTGAGCGGGTTGACGCAATTGTCGAAGAGGACGCGCTCGCGCAGCGCTCCGATGTAATGCTGCGCGCCAGCGATGAGATAGACGCGCGCCTCCTCGGCCGGCGGCACGTCGCGGGTCCCCTGCGGGTCGGTGGTGATCAGCCCGGCGGCGCGATTCCAGTATTCCGAGGAATTGTTCACGTAGAACAGCTTCGGCACCTGGCCGAGCGCACGGGCGCGGTCGAGCACCGAGGCATCCTCACCGGTGACCGGATCGCGCTCTGGCGTCGTGGTGAAAGGAAAGAAGTCGGTCGGGTAGATGTGATCCTCGAGCACGCTGGCGTGCCGCGTCGGCATGGCGAAGCGGTAGTCGAAGCCGCCCTTGCCGCCGCCTGCCACATGGATGAAGGCGCCGTCGAACACCGGCGCGCCCTCCTCGTCCACGTGCAGCCCGCGCAGCAGCATGGTCTGGATCACGCGACCGGATTGCGAGATGCCAAAGATCAGGCGGCGGCGCGGCGGCGCCGCGTCAGCGAGTTCGTGCGTGCCCAGCCAGGACATCAGGTCGCGGATCGCGGCCATGCCGGCGGCGACCACCATGGGATCGCGCGCCGTGTAAGTGAGCTGATAGATGCGGCCGGGTTGGAATCCGCCTTCGAGCCGGATCTCGGTGGGCGCCCCCTCGCGCGGCGGCAGGAACGACCAGGCCGTGCGCGCAATCGGCTGCGGTTCGCCGTCAGGCCGCTCGCGCCAGGTGAGCGTGGCGTCGGGCGCGCCGGCCTGAGCAGGCCAATAAGCGGTGCCGGCCATGCCAGCGAACCGCGCGCTGTCGCGTGGTGAATCGACGATCAGATCGTAGGAGACCTTTCCGGTGATCGGCGCTCCGTCCTGCGTGGCAACCGGAGCCTTCAGCACCAGGCGATTGTCACCCGCGGCCGTGGTCACGTCGGGCGCCCAGGCCGACCACACCAGGGTATAGCCCTGGCGGAACAGGAAGCCGTTGCCGGCGTCCTGGCGCTCGGCCGGATCGTTGCTGATCGGCGCGTCGGCAAGCTGGCGCAGCATGACGATGTTGCCGCGGTTGTTGACCTCGTAGAGCAGGACGTCGTTGCGATGCGCGGCATCGACCGGGCGCAGGACCAGGAAGTCGGCGCTGAACGTCACGAGGCCGCGCGCATCGCGCGGCGCCAGTGGAAGGTCGGCGATCGGTCGGTTCGCCGCTGCCTCCGGGTCGAGCGCAAACCAGGCGCGGCCGCGCAGCTTTTCGTAGGCACCGGCGGTGCCGAAGGCGGCGCCGCCGGCGAACGGCTGACGGCTGAGAATCTCAACCCGCTCGACCTTGGCTTGTGCCGCAGGCGAGAAGGAGACCAACACAAGGAGTGCCGGGATGATCAGGCGGCACTTGAGGCGGCTTTGCCGATCGGCCTGCATGGGTCCAGCCCCGAAAAGTGACCGCCGCAGTCTATACCGGCGCTATCGATCTGTGACCGGCCACCACGTCATGCCGGCGCTGCGCCTGTCGCCGCGCTGCCGGCAACAGCGCCCACCGCAACAGCCTCAAGCAACCTCCCTGCGCAGGCGCTGGCTCAGGGCCACCTCCATGTCTTGAACCACCGAATCGATTTCGCTCCGGTACAGCCCGATGTCGTGCAGGATGCGGTCGTCCAGCGATCCAAGAATCTTTCGCGTGGCGCGGCGGCTCTGCCAGGCGAGGCAGCGCAGCCAGGCCGCACCCATGACGCGAACGACCCTCCTCCCGCGATCGCTCCAGCGTGAGTTGCCCGCAATGGACGCGGGCGAACCCGTCGCTCCGGTGGTCATCGTCATGCTTGCCTCCTTCGGCTTGGCGCCACGCAGCGCCTAGGACAGGGCGACGGTGGTCGACGCGACGGCCCAAGCCGCATCGCGCCACTCGATGAACAGCAGATAGAAACCCTGGATCAGGTAGAACGTGGCGGTCGCGGTGATCAGGCGGCGCGACCACGTCCTGAACTGATGGTCGTTCATGGCGTCGAGGACGCGGCGCGACAGGTGCGTGCCGACCACTGCAAGCGCGATCGCCAGGAGCGCCGCCACGGGTGCAACCTCGGCATTGTCCCCGGCCAGCACGCGGCCGAAATAGGCGATCTTCAGGAGGTGGCCGAGCACCTGGACCGTCGCCTTGGTGGCGACCAACTGCTTGCGGTCGAGGTTCGAGCGGACGAAGAAGACGTCGAGGATCGGACCCGTGACGCCGGCGAGCAGCATCAGCACGGTGCAGACCGCACCGCAGCCGAAGGCAGGCAGGCGGCGCCGGACGTCGGGCACGAAGCGGCTCGGCAACAGCAGCCCAGCGAACGGCGTCAGGCCAAGGATAATTAGCGTCACTGGCTTGGTCGGGGTGAATCTCAGGGCGGCCAGGGCGAGGGCCGCCGCAATGGCGCCGGCAGCGTAATGGATAGCGATCGGCCAGTTGATATGGGCCCGCCACAGCCAGGCGCGCCAGCCATTGGACGCCATCTGGGTGATGCCATGCAGCACCATGGCGGCTGCGACCGGCATGAGAGCCAGCAGGATTCCCATGAGAATCAGGCCACCGGCCATGCCGAAAATGCCCGACAGGAAGGACGTGCAGAGGACGGCAGCGGCGAGCGCGGCGGCAAGCGGCAAGGTGATCATGGCGGGCCTCGTGCGTTCCCGATGCCCGCCTCTGTGCGCCTTTGACAGCCCCTGAGCAAACGCGTTTACTTCGGCCCCAGGCTCAGGAAAAGTTGGGCTCATGCGTCGCCTTCCCTCACTCAACGGCCTGCGCGCGTTCGAGGCGGCGGCGCGCCACGGCAGCTTCGTGGCCGCCGGGGGCGAGCTGCACGTGACGCAGGCGGCGGTGAGCCGGATGGTGCGGTTGCTCGAGGAGCGGCTCGGCTTCCCGTTGTTCGAGCGGCGGCCGAACGGGCTTGTGCTCACACCGCAGGGCAAGGCGCTGCAGCCGGGCCTCACGGCGGCGTTCGACGCCATCGCCGGGATCACCGAGCAGGTCGCCGCGATGCGCACCACGCCGGTGCTCACGCTGGGAGTCGGGCCGTCGTTTGCCATGCGCTGGCTGATCCCGCGCCTGGCCGGCTTCTATCGCCAGCATCCGGAAATCGAGGTGCGCCTCGCCACCGGCGGCGCCACCAACCCGTTCAAGGACGACTGGACCTGCGGCATCCTGCTGGGCAATGGCGACTGGCCCGGCTACGCGGCGGAGCCGATGTTCTCAGCCGATCTGTTTCCGGTGTGCACGGCGACGATCGCGCAGCGGCTATCCGATCCGGCGGATCTCGCCAGGGAGACGCTGCTCCAGGTCGTGCATTCGCCGGAAGAATGGCCGCTGTGGCTGGCGGCGGCGCGGGTGAGGCTCGGCGGGCACATGCTCGGCCCGCGCTTCGACAACTACGCCATGGCGCTGCAGGCGGCGATCGACGGCGTCGGCGTGGCAATGGCGTTGCGCCCCTATGTGGAGGACGACATCGCGGCCGGGCGGCTGGTGGCGCCGTTTCGGCTGGCCGTTCCCAAAGGCCGGGCCTGGTATCTGGTCTATCGCCCGTTCCGCCAGGACGAGCCGGGCCTCGTCGCCTTTCGCTCCTGGCTCGGTGCGAGCTTCAAGCCCATGTAGCCCGCATGAGCGCAGCGATATGCGGGACGTCAGCTCCCGGATTTCGCTTCGCTCATCCGGGCTACGAGGCCCGATTGAACCGCCCCAGCCGGAAGCGCGAGATGTCGTGCGCTGTCGCGCCGGCCGTGGCGAGATCGGCGACGATTTCTCCGACCACCGGCGCGAACTTGAATCCGTGGCCGGAGCACGGCGACGCCACGATGATCTGCGAGTCCGGTCGATCGATGATGAAGTCGCCGTCAGGCGTCATCGTGTAAAGGCAGGTCTTGGCGTCCAGCATGGGCCCGTTGGCCTGGGGCAGATATTGTTCCAGGGCGGGACGGATGAGCGCTTCGTCGGCGGCCGACACGCCTTGGCCCGGCGCATCCGGATCAACAGCTTGGTCGGCGTGATAGTGCTTTGCAAACTTCACACCCACGTCGTCGACCGGAAATCCGTAGTGCATGCCGAGCGGGCTTTCGAGCAGAAACACGGGAAACCGGTCGGCAGCAAACAGGGCCGCGTCGCGCGGCGCGAACCATGCCATGACCTGGCGCGTCACCCGCAGCGGCGCCGGCAGATCGGGCAACAGCTTTTTGACCCAGGCGCCGGCCGCAACGATTGCCGCGCCCGCGTCCACCTGCTGGCGATCGGTAACGATGCGCACGCCGCCGGCGCGCGGCTCGATCGCACGCACGGTCTCGCCGAGGCGCAGTTCGGCTCCTGCCGCACGCGCCTGGGTCAGGTGTGCGCGCAGGGCCGGCTCGACGCGCAAAAACCCGCCGTCCGGCTGGAGCACGCCGACATAGTCCGCCGGCAGGCGAAAGGCCGGGAAGCGTTGCATCAGTTCGGCGGCCCCGAGCACGGTGTGCGGCAGGCCGTGAAGGCGCGCGGCGGCAAGCGTGCCGCTCACCAGCACGCCGCCCGGCGGCCCCATCTCGGCGATTCCGGTGATGTGGAGGATTCTCTCTGCGGCCGCGGTCTCGAGCTCGCGCCACAGCGCATAAGTCCTGCGCAGCAGCGGCACATAGGACGGATGCTCGAAATAGCCCAGCCGGATCATGCGCGTCGCGCCGTGCGACGAGCCATGCTCGTGTCCCGGCGCGAAGCGCTCGAGGCCGAGAACGCGCTGTCCCCGGCGGGCGAGATGCAGGACCGCGGCGCTGCCCATGGCGCCGAGCCCGATCACCACGACATCGTAAGCCGTCATCGCGTTTGTGCACCGAGCGATCCGCTGCCGCCTGCAGCGGCCATGGTCGCGATCCTTGACCTAACAAGGCTGTCGGGCGATGCAACATCGTCCAGAAGCCGTCGTCATGCCGTTCGGGGAGCGAACCATGGAGGCGAGGCTTGCGGCATTGATCGCGGCCGGCTGCCTTTGCCTTGGTGCAGACGGAAGCGCGGCGCAAACCTACCCGTCGCGCCCGATCCACATCGTCGTGTCGTCGTCGCCGGGCGGGGTCACCGATCTGCTCGGCCGCTCGCTCGCCGTGCGGTTCGGCCAGGCGTGGGACCAGCAGGTCGTGGTCGAGAACAGGCCGGGCGCCAACAATCAGCTCGGTGCGGAATTCGTTGCCAAGGCCGCGCCCGACGGCCACACCCTGCTGGTCACGCCGGAAACCACATTCGTGGTCAACCCGACCCTCTATGCCCGGCTGCCCTACGACGCCGAGAAGGATTTTACCCCGGTGGCCGGCCTCGCCTTCGTGCAGCAGGCACTGGTGACGCACCCTTCCCTCCCGGTCGGCAACGTCGCGGAGCTGATCGCGCTGGCCAAGGCCAAGCCCGGCAGCATCAACTATGCCAGCGCCGGCATCGGCGCCGGCAGCCATTTGAACATGGAGCTGTTTCAGCTCCTGGCGGGCGTGAAACTGGTGGCGGTGCATTACCGCAGCGCGACGCCGGCCCTGACCGACGTGATTGCCGGCCATGTGCCGATGATGTTCATCAATATCGGTTCCGCGCTCGAACCGTGGCGGGCGGGACGCCTCAGGCTGCTGGCGATCGGCAGCAAGAGCCGCCTGCCGGAGTTTCCCGATTTGCCCACCGTCGCGGAAAGCGGCATCCCGGGCTTCGAAGCGAGATCGTGGTTCGGCCTGTTCGCGCCGAGCGGCACGCCGCGCGACGTCATCGCGAGACTCCATGGCGAGGTCCAGCGCATGTTCGCTGACGCCGACTACCGCAGAAAGGTGCTGGTGCCGAACGCGCTGCAGCCCATCGCCGACTCGCCCGGTGAATATGCGGCGCTGATCAAGGCCGACGCCGCCAAATGGAGCAAAGTCATCCGCGCCGCGAACATAAAGGTGGATTGAGCAGCTGGCCGATCCGGCCCTCGGACCTTCGTGCGCATTCGCAGGACGCACTCGCTGTCGTCGGTCGCCGTTGCGCAGATACGGGATGCCGACACGCCGCCAGCCAAGCCGACGCGGTCAGTGCTTCTCCTCGATCATCCGTCGGGCGCGCTGTCGCGCCGCCGCCAGCATCTGGCGGGAGAGCCTGGAGCTGCCGGCGGCACGCGCCATGACCACGGCTCCGGTCAGGAGCGCCTGGAGCTCGGCGGCACGCGCCCGCCTCTGCCCTCTCGGACACGCCATGCCTTCGGCCGTCAGAGACAGCATCTGCTCCATGCCGTCGGCAAAGACCTGCCGCACCGCGCGGCTTTCGCACGCAGCTTCCGCACCATAGGCGGCGACGGCACAACCCTCCTCCGGGGCAGCAACGTGGCGGCTGGCCAGGTACTCGTCGACATAGGCCAGGAGAGCGGCCTTGGGACCGTCCTTTTCGCTGCCGGCGCGGAACCGCGCGATGAGCGTGCGGAAGATGGCGCGCGTGGATTCCGCCACCAGCTCCTCCTTCGAGCCGAAGTGGCGGTAGAAGCCGCCATGCGTCAGGCCGGCCGCGCGCATCAGGTCCCCGACGCTGGTGCGCTCGACGCCCCGCCGGCGCAGCATGTTCGCCGCCGTGGCGACGATCTCCTCATGGTGTTGGGCCTTCACCGCGCGCGATGTCCGCATGTCGTACCTCTCCGCCGCCCCCGCCGCGATCACAATTAGATGATGTACGACATCTAAGCTCTTGTTAGATGATAATCAACATCTAAATGGAGGACCGCAAGGCAATCCAGCCGATCAGCGGAGCATGACATGACACGTTTCCTCAGGGCCGCCGGTGTCACCGGCATGTTGTTCGTTCTCGGGATCGGCGGAACCGGCCTAGCCGACGCTCGACCCGAAAGCACGCTGCGCGAGGGCCACGCCGCCGTGACCCGGTTAAGCGCCAATGCCTCCGCCATCACCTACTGGGTGAACACGCGCGACGGCTGGCATGTGGTGACGACCGTCGACACGGTCGTCGCGCAGGATGGCGAAGCTGAAGAGCACGCCGTGGTGCGCTTTTCCTCGGTGCTGCAGCCCGGCCAGTCCCAGGCGATCTCCGTGCCCTTTGCGCCCGGCGAGCAGCAGCAGATCCTGCGCATCCGACGCCTTGGCGAGGGGATCGAGGTGGCGCGGGTGCCCGGCTCGCCGTGACAAGCGGAATGGCAGCACTTGCGGATTCGGTGGGTGACAAGCTCGATTGAGGTCGAGAACAATCAACCGCGCGAGTCAACGTCTGTGCGTTCAGGTTCTAGTCCAGCTGGATGCTGGATTGGCGCGCCACCTTGGTCCACAGAGCGAGCTGGCGCTCCACCAGGGCGCGCATCTCGGCCGGCGTGGTGCCGCGCACCTCGGCCCCAAAGCTTTCCAGGCGGCCGTGCACGTCGGGCACCGCGATGGCGCGCTGGATCTCGGCGTGGAGGCGATCGACGATCGCTTTAGGTGTGTTGGCCGGCGCCGCGATGCCCGACCAGGAGATCACCTCGAATTCGGGCAGGCCGGATTCCGCAATCGTGGGTATCTCGGGAAAATCCTTCCACCGCGTCTTGCCGGTGATGGCGATCCCCCTCACCTCGCCGCTGCGCAGATGCGGCACGGCGAGCGTCGAGGTCGCCACCACGAAATTGACATCGCCGCTGAGCAGGCCGGTCATGGCGGGCGCTTCGCCGCGGTACGGCACCGGCAGGAGCTGCACGCCGCCCAGGGAAGAGATGAGCTCGGTCGTCATGTGGGCGATCGAGCCGAGCCCGGCGGTGCCCGACGTGATGCCGCCGGGCTTGGCGCGTGCCGCCTGCAGCAGGTCGGACAAGGTCTTGAGCTCGGAATCCTTCCGCACGCAGACGACGAACGGATAGAACGCCGCAGTGGAGATCCAGGCGAAGTCGTCCACCGGCCGGTACTTGAGCTTCTTGTAGACGGCGCCCGTGGCGGGATGCGCGCCGGTCACCAGCAGGAGCGTGTAGCCGTCGGGCTCGGTGCCGGCGAACGTCTCGGCGGCCAGGCTGCCGGCCTGGCCGGGTTTACCCTCGACCACGATCGATTGGCCGAGGCCTTTCGCCATCTCGTTGGCCAGGAGCCGCGCCACCACGTCGACGTTGCCGCCCGGCGGAAAGCCGTGCATCAGCTTGATCAGCCGGTTGGGATAGTCCTGCGCCTGCGCCAACGGAGCGGCCGCTAGCGCGATCGCGATCGCGAGGCAGACGAGGACCGCTCTGGCCTTCATGCCGGCCTTCCGTTGTCTAGCGTTGCACCGCCGTTCCGCCGCGATTCCAGCCGCGCGCGCCCTCGCCGTAGATGTCGAACCCATTGTCGGTGACGACGACCGTGTCCTCGAGCTTGATGAAGCCGCGGCGCGGATGCTTCAGCGTGGTCTCCACCGAGATGACCATGCCGGTCTCGAGCGGGCGCCGCGCATCGTCGTCCGGGTATGGCACCGGGCCCTTGCTGGTGAGATGCGGCGCCTCATGACTGACCAGGCCCATGCCGTGCGCCAGGAATTCCATGTGATTGTGCAGCTTCGACTTGAGCATCAGGCCCTCGCCGGCGGCATAGATTTCGCCGCCCATGGCGCCGGCCTTGATCGGCTTCATGGCGGCGCGCTGGATGCGCTCGATCTCGCCGAGCAGGTCCTCGAGCTCGCCATCCGGCTCGCCGAGAATGGCCATGCGCGCCACGTCACCGATATAGCCATGATAATTGCCGCCCGAGTCGAGGGAGAGCACATCGCCCTCCTCCCAGCGCTGCTCCGACGGCGCGCGGTTGTGGCTCGCGCCCGCCGCGACGAGGCAGTAGTCGAATGTGAGGCCGCGTAAGACCTCCTCGCGCTTGAGGGCGTCGGCCAGTTCCTGCTTGGTCGTTCCCGGGCCGTGGCCGGCGATCACTGCTTGCATCGACTCGATGACGGCCTCCGAGGCAAGGCGCAGCATGTGCAGCTCCTGCGCCGTCTTGCACGCACGCAGCCGCTCGAGCACCGGCAGAGCGTCGACGATCTCGCTGCCGGAATATGCCGCCTGCAAAACTTTTCCGGCATCGAGCGGCAGAAACGCCGTCTCGGCGCCGATGCGACGCGGGCGCAAGCCGGCGCGGCGGAGGTAGTCGATCGCCTTCTCGATCGAGTCGACCGAGCCGTTCGACGAGGTCTGCACCTCCGACACCCACAGCGGCCGCACTTCCTGCTGGAATTTTTCCAGCCGGGCGCCGACATAGGCGGCCTTCCCGGGCGCGCCCTTGGGATAGATCATCACCGGCAGGTAACGGCTCAAGCCCATCGCATCCATGGTGTCGAAGAAGAAGGCGCGATGACCGCCGAGCAGGTATTGGACGTTGTGCTTCGACGTCGCCAGGAGGACGTCGATGCCGGCTTCGTCCATCAGCCGGTCGAGCCGATCGGAATCGAACGGAATGGCATCCGATCGCTTCGTGATGTCGAGCATGATTGGAGGCTCCTGGGTGGCGACGAGTCCTG
>DATFWC010000069.1:0-3438 GCA_035259885.1 Xanthobacteraceae bacterium | reverse complement strand
CGCGGGTAGGGGACACACGATGGCGTTCTGGACATCATTGTTGATCGTTCACGGGCTTCTTGCCGTGGCGCTGCTCGGGGCGGTCACGCATCAGGCGGTGGCGCTGTGGTGGCCGGTGCGTGTCGCGTCGGGTTCGTTCGTGACGCGCTTCCGCGCGGTGCCGAGCATATCCTACGTGTGGGCCATCATCATTCTCTATGTGGTCACGTTCATCATGGGGGCATGGATCTACACGCAGTATCGCTACACGTCGCGCCTCGCTCTCGAGCAGCTTCGCTTCTTCAAGACCGTCGGCGCGTTCGAGATCAAGGAGCACGTGGCCACGATCGGCCTCATCCTGCTGCCGGCCTATTGGGCGTTCTGGCGGCGGCCGCTGTCGCCGGACTATGCCGCGGCGCGCAAGCAGGTGACGCTATTCCTCGCCATCCTGGTGTGGGCCAATTTCCTCATCGGCCACATCGTCAACAACGCCAGGGGATTCGGCTCATGACCGCGATGAACAAGGCCACGATCCTCGCCGTCATCTTCACGGTCAGCTATGCGGTCCTCTACGCAATCTCCACCGAACTGAACCTTCCGCTCGTCACCTATCATCCGGTGATCGGCGAGATCGACTTTCTGTGGAAGCCCGAGCGCCGCGGACCCGCCATGTATTGGTACGGCTGGATGCTGACCTCGCTGATCGGCGCAACGATCCTCGCCTTCGTGGCGACCATGATCCCGGAACACTGGCTGCAGCGGATCGTCACGTTCGCTGCGGCCGCGGCGGTCGCCTACCTGATCGTCTACAGCCTCGCGCTGCTCGTGTACGAGAAGGCGACGGTCGAGCTGGAGTGGCTGAAATCGCGCTGGCTGTCGGCCGGTGCCGCCGTCGTGCTGGCGGCGGTGCTCAGCTTTTTCACGCCCATCGCGTGGAACGAACGCCTCTGGCCGGGCTGGGCGTGGGCCGTGCCGGCCGGGGCGCTTGCCGTGCTGGGGTACTATCTCGTTCCTTATTTTACGCGGTAACATGCCTTGGGCCTGCACGGCGCTAGCCGCGCCGGCGCAGCGGAGGATGGAATGAGGATGCTGGTTCGTTCCGCGTCACGCATCGTTGTTCTGGCCATGGCTTGCTGCTTGCCGGCTGCGGCCTGGGCTGGCGGCTCGGGGTTCGGCGACGACGACGACAATGCCGACGAAGGCGGCCCCTCCTATTTCGGCTTCGTCCGCGACAGCAGCGGCGCAACGGTGCCCGACGCCAAGGTCACGGTGTCGCTGCAGAACCGCATCAGCATCGTGACGCGCACCGACGCGCTGGGCACCTACAAGGTGCCGGGATTTGCCAAGGATATCGATCCGCAGGACGTCAAGGTGTCGTGCGACAAGGACGGCTACAAGCAGATCCGCGTGGTCCGCCGCTCCTCGCCCAATCCGGACCCGAAAATTCCGATCGAGACCGAGTGCACGCTGCAGCGCTGAGTAGGTTCCCATGCGAAAATTCGTGTTGCTTGTGATCGCCGTCGCGTCCTTCGCCATGCTGGCATCGTCCGAGCGCGGCGCCGCCGAGAACCAGTTCGGCGACGCCAATGCGCAGCCGGCGCCGTTCAATCCACAGATGGCGGCCATGATGAGCATGCTGATCCAGCCGCGTCATGCCAAGCTGGGGCTGGCCGGAGCGACGGACAACTGGCCGCTGGCCGGCTACATGCTCAAGGAGCTCCGGCAGGGCTTCGTCATCACGGCGCGCGCCGTCCCGCGCTGGAAGGGCCTGCCGGTGCCGGACCTGTTCGATGCGGCCGTCGACCGCCCCCTGAAGCTCCTCGAAGCCGCGGTCAAGCTGCAGTACAAGGCGCAGTTCGATGACGCCTATGGCAAGCTGACCGAAGGATGCAATGCCTGTCACGCGACCACCGAGCATCCGTACGTCGTCATCAAGGTCCCGGACGCGTCGGCCTTTCCCAACCAGGATTTTCAGCCGAAGCGATAGCAGGCGTGGCCGGACCAACAACAAGCCATAAGGCTGATTATCGTTCAGTGCGTGGGCGCGATCACGATCGGACCGGATTGAGGCTCGCGCGCGTCGCGCTCGCGGCTTTGTTCTATATCGGCACCTGTTACGGTGCCGCCGGCCAGGGCATCACGCTGCGCTACGCGCAGGCCTATTCGGCGCTGCGCAGCATTTTTGCGCTGCCGTTGCTGGTCGCCGAGCGCGAAGGATTTTTTCTCCGCGAGGGCTTGAACTTCAGCATGCTTCCGGTTCCGGGCGGCGGCGAGAAGCTGGTGGCGGCGCTGCACGACGGAACGGCCGACATCTGTCACGTCGCCACGCCGTTTCTGGTCCAGGCCGTGCTCAAGGGCTCCGACGCCGTCGCCATCGCGGCCGAGTTCAACAACCCGGTCTACAGTCTCGTCGCCAAGCCGGAGAACAAGACCTACGCCGACCTCAAGGGAAAATTGCTCGGCGTCGCGGCGGAGAACGGCTCGATCACACTGTCCATCCGCAAGCTGCTGGCGCTCAATGGGCTGGGCCGGGAGGATTTTCGCGCCCGCTTCGTCGACGGCACGTCGGCGCGTCTCGACTGCCTGACGGCCGGCGACTGCGATGCGGTCCCGCTCGGCCAGCCGCAGGATTTCGTCGCCATGCGGCGCGGCTACCGGCTGCTCGGATTTTCCACCGACGCCGTTCCGGAATATCTCTACACCGTGACGGCAGCGCGGCGCGAATGGGCGGCCGCCAACCACGACGCCCTGGTGCGTTACGTCCGCGCGCTCTCGTCGGCATTCAAGTTCATCCGCGATCCCGCCAACCGCGCCAAGGTCGTGCGCACGATCGTCGAGACCACGGGCTTTGCCGAAGGCAATGCGCAGTTGACGCTTGCGCTCTACTTCGAGCCCGACCGCGGCGTGCTGCCCAAGGCGGGTGAGATCAACCTGAAGGGCATGGAACAGGTGATCGCCATGATGGGCGAGGGCGGCATCCTGGCGCCGCCATTGCCGGCGGCCGAACGCTTTGTCGACTTGCAATTCCTGCAAGCGGCCGGCATCCAGTGAGCCATCGTCGGCACTGGAGCATGATCCCGAAAAGTGGGTACCGGTTTTCGGAAAAGATCATGCGCCAAGCATGACTTAGAGCGAGATGGCGATTCGAAGAAAAGTCATCTCGCTCTAGATTCTTCCTGCGAGCGTGACTCACGCGAGCGGCTCGACCGGATGCAGATGGGTCACGGCGATCGTGACCAGCCCGTCGCCGCTCATCCCAGCGCTCCCAGCGCCGCTAGGAGAAAGTAGACGCCGACGCTGCCGACTACGATGCCGCATGCGCGCACCGCCTGCTCGCCCAACGGCCAGCGCACCAGCAGGCCGATCAGGATGCCGCAGAGATGCAGGAGACCGGTCGCGACCACGAAGCCGACCGCATAGGCGAGGGGGTCGGCCGCGTTGGGCAACTCGCGGCCATGG
>DATFWC010000068.1:0-2947 GCA_035259885.1 Xanthobacteraceae bacterium | reverse complement strand
CCGCCGCAGATCCTCCAGTTGCACCGCCAACCGTTCGCGCAATGCCTGCACAGCGTTTCTCCGTATGCGGCTACCGACGCTCTTTCAGTCCATTTCTCCTCCGGCCTCGGCAGGGCCTCGAAATTCACTCGTACGCGCGGCGGCAAGCAGTCCTAGCTAGTTGAGATGCCCAACTCAATCAGGTTCTCCCCCTGTTCTCTATCGCGGCGCGTAGCAGCGCCAGCCGCTGGCGCCACGTCGCGGCGAACGCCGTCTTTACTTCCTCCCGCATTCCGCTTCGCTCCATGCGGGCTACGGAGAGTCACGCCGCCAGGGCGGTCGTCACCTCGCGCGGCAGAGTCACCGGGTGTGCGGTTTCGGCGCCGGGCGCATGCTCATAGCCGACGACGCGCAGCGTGCCGCGCGCCGGGCACATCTCGGCCGCCACCCGGGTGAACCGATTGAGCACGGGCGGCACGACCCAGCCAAAACTGTCGCGCACAAAGCTGCCGTCCCAGCCGTCGAGCGCCTCCCGCCGCCGGCGGCTGCGCGCAGCGGCCTCGTCGGTGCTGCAGGTCATCACCAGGTCGCCGCCCACCCGTGCCTCCCATGGCTCGGTCCGCACCAGCCAGTCGTTCGCGGCGCCGGTCGCCTCCTCACGGGTCGAGCCGCTCTCTTGCGTGCGCTCGATGACACAACGCTCGCCGCTGCGGCATCCCACCAGCGTGAAGATCGCCGGCCGCGCGATCGGCGTGGTCTCGAGTCGATGCCTGGCGTCCTGGAACGTGCGGCACTCTTCGAACACGAGCCGCAGCAGCTGGTCGGGCGGGATGTGGGTGAGCCGCCATGTCCGTACGGCGTTCAGGGCGATGTCGTAAGTACGCAGCCAGGGATGGCGGGTGCGGCGCCACAGCGGCGCCTGATTCAGGCAGGCGGCGAACCGGTCCGGCGCGGTGGCGGTCAGGACTCCGACATAGCCCGGCCAGGTAATGTTCCAGAACTCGCCGGCCGGCCCCGATGAACGGGCGATCTCCACATGGCGGCCGAGCCCCGGATAGGGCCAGTCGAGCGTACGGACGAGCCATGGCGTGCCGGCTTCCTCGCGGCCGAGCGACGTGCAGCCCCATTCATACGAGCTGTTGAGGAACCAGATGCCGGGAAACTTGAGCTCGGTCACGATGGCGGCCACCTCGTCCACATAGGGCGAGCGCGACCGCCTGAGCCAGCGGCGCGACACCGCGTCGAGGAGCGGCACGGCGGGATGCGAGGCGCGCGGAAACCAGGCGAGGCAGTCGTCGCGCAGCGCGCGGGCGCCCGCACTGGACTCGCGGGCGTGGCGGAACGGTCCGCCATCGCGCACATCGACCATCGGAATCGGAACGAGATCGGCGGGGCTCATGGCGACTCTCTTAGCGCAATGGTGACTCTCATGCACGCGGCGGCGTGACATGCAACCAGGGTGCGGCGCGCTCACGCCGCCAGCTTGTCGGCGAGGTCGAGCAAGCTTGTGGCGGCCACATCCACCGGCACTTTCGGGCCCGGCTCGCCGGTCGCGGGCCCGTATTCGTCCGGCCGCGCCACGTGCGCGGTGCGCAAGCCGGTCGCCGCCGCCGCGGCAAGGTCGCCGCTGTGCGCCGCCACCATCATGCAATGTTCCGGCGGCAGGTCGAACGCTGCACACGCCGCCAGGTAGACGCTCGGCTTCGGCTTGTAGTCACCGGCGATCTCGGAGCCCAGAATCGCGTCCCAGGGAAAGCCGTTGCGGCGCGCCAGATCCACCATCAGCGAGATGTTGCCGTTCGACACCGGCGCCAGCAGCAGCGTCCGCTTCAGACGGGCGAGGCCGGGCGCGACGTCGGGCCAGGCGTCGAGGCGATGCCAGGCGAGATTGAGAGTCTTGAGCACATCGTCGGACAGCCCGGTCAGCCCGAAGCGCGGCAGAATCCGCTCCAGGTTGCGCCGGTGCAGCACGTCGAGCTTCGAGAACGGAATCTTCCCCGCCCTCACCTCCTCCATGCCTGGCTGATATTCGCCGCGCCAGGCATCGGCGAGGGCGAACCCGTCGACCTCATGGCCGAGCGGCTTGAGAATCGCCGCGGCCTCGCGCGCGATGCTGGTGCGCCAGTCCACCAGCGTGCCGAACACATCGAAGAACAGCGCTTTGACCGCGATCGCCATGTGCCGTGCCTTTGACGCCCAGGTGAGGAAACGGTCCCGCCATTGTGGCCGCGACAGGCCGGCTGCGCCAAGCCACTTCGGTTGCAAAATCCTGCTAACCTCCATGCGCAGTCGTTGGGGGAGAATGCCCATGGCACGACCACGGCGTGGCCTCGCGTTGAGCCTCCTGTCTGTGCTGATGCTGGCGCCGGCCCCGGCTTGGGCGCAGGATGAGGCGCCGGGCTTTCCCAGCCGCGCCATCCGCATCGTGGTGCCGTTCCCGGCCGGCGGGCCGGCCGACATCATGGCGCGCATCATCAGCCAGCGCATGAGCGAGGATTTTGGCCAGCCGGTGGTGGTGGAGAACCGTCCCGGCGCCAACACGGTGATCGCGGCGCAAGTCGTCGCCAAGGCGCCGCCGGACGGCTACACGCTGCTCATGGCGATCGATTCCACACTCACCATGAACCAGTATCTCTACCGCGTCCCGCCCTACGACCCGCTCGCCGATTTTGCCCCGATCACACTGACGGCGAAAAGCATGTCACTGCTTGCGGTCGCGACCAGCGGGCCGAAGAGCGTGAAGGGGCTGATCGCCAAAGCCAAGGCGGCACCGGGTAAACTCAACTACGGCGGCGGCACCATCACGACCCAGCTCATGGGTGTGATGTTCAACAAGGCCGCCGGCATCGACATTGTCTACGTGCCGTTCAAGGGCACGCCGGAGACCGTGCAGGGCCTGCTCACCGGCAGCGTCGACCTCGTCTATGCGGCCTCCGCCATCGTGATGCCGCTGGCGCAGAACGGCCAG
>DATFWC010000067.1:0-2574 GCA_035259885.1 Xanthobacteraceae bacterium | reverse complement strand
GTTCCTATTTTTACGGAAGATCGGGTCCGCGCCGTAGGGATGGGCAAAGGCGCGTCAGGTCGCGCCATCAACGCAAGTGGCCGCGGAAACGCGCCGTGCCACGCGTGCGGCTTCGCGAGCAACGGTGGGCACGGCGCGCTCGAACCGCGTCATCCGTTGGCAGTGCGGTGTATCGCGCCTTTGCCCACCTACGGCGCAAAAACATCAATCCATGCTGATGCCGGCCGCCTTGATCACCTTACCCCAGCGATCAATCTCCTCCGGGAGATACTTGGCGAGATATTCCGGGCTGCGGCGCTCGGGCGGCACGATCTCCAGGCCGAGCTCCTCCAGGCGCTTGCGCTGGCCCTGATTGTCCAGCATGTCGCTCACCACCCTGTTGAGCTTGCGCACGATCGGCTCGGGTGTTCCCTTGGGAAAGAAGAAAGCGTTCCACACGCTGGCTTCGACGCCCGGCAGGCCTTGCTCGGTCGAGGTCGGCAGGTCGGCGATGATCGGCACGCGCCGCGGCGCCATCACGGCGATGCCTTTCACTGTCTTTTCCTTGGCCTGCTGCGCGCCGGTCTGGATCGTGTCGCACATGTAGTCGATGCGCCCGCCAATCAGGTCCTGCATCACCGGTCCGGCGCCGCGATACGGCACATGGGTAACGTCGACGCCGATCGCCATGTTGAGCAGCACGCATGGCAGATGCGTGCCGGCGCCCACGCCGGCCGAGCCGAACTGCATCTTGCCCTGGTTCGCCTTCACGTAACGGATGAACTCCTGCAGGTTGTTCGCGGGGAGATCCTTGCGCGCGATCAGGATGCGCGGCGAATCCGACACCAGCCCGACCGGCTCGAAGTCGGCCACCGCATCATAGGGCGGCTTCTTGTACAGCGACTGGCTGTAGGCGTGGGTGCCGCTGTTGCCGATCAGCAGCGTGTAGCCGTCGGGCGGCGCCTTGGCGACGCGCACCGATCCGGTCGTGCCGGCCGCCCCGCCGATGTTCTCGATCACGATCGACTGGCCCAGGGCCTCACTAATGTACTGCGCCTGGATGCGCACCGACACGTCGACGCCGCCGCCGGCCGCGAATGGAACCACCAGCGTGATCGGCCGGTTCGGCCAGTCCTGGGCGTGCGTCGCGTGGGTGAATGTGAGCAAAAAAACTGCGGCAGTAGCGATTCGAATACAGATCATGCGATCCTCCCGCGTCGACTTTCGCAAGCGCGATGGAGGGGATCAAGTGGATACGCCGTGCCACTTCCGCGCGGCTCTGACCCCCCACCTTATTCCTCCCCTTTCAGGGGGAGGCGAGAGTCTGGGGCGCGCGCGGCGTGTCGAGCCAGGCAATGCGCACGCGGCTTGCTCCTCTCTCCCCCTGAAAGGGGAGGGATGGGGTGGGGGGCGGATGCATTGACGATGTCCGAGGCGAGGATCAACGCCGGCCGAACAGCCGCTCGATATCGGCGAGCTTGAGCTCCACGTAGGTCGGGCGGCCGTGGTTGCACTGGCCGGAATTGGGCGTCGCCTCCATCTCGCGCAGCAGCGCGTTCATCTCCTCCGGCCGGAGCTTGCGGCCAGCGCGCACCGAGCCGTGGCAGGCCATGGTGGACGCTACGTGCAGGAGGCGGCGCTCGAGCGGCAGGGTCTCGTCCCATTCGGCAATGTGGTCGGCAAGGTCGCGCACCAGCGCGGCGGCATCGATCTCGCCAAGCAGCGCCGGCGTCTCGGTCACCGCCACGGCGCCCGGCCCGAACGGCTCGACCGTAAGGCCGTAGCGGGCAAGCTCCCCGGCTCGCGCTGACAACCGCTCGACGTCGGTCTCGTCGAGCTCGACGATCTCCGGGATCAGCAGGATCTGGCGCGCGACACCGCTCGCCTCCAGCGCCGCCTTCAGGCGTTCGTACACCAGGCGTTCGTGCGCCGCATGCTGGTCGACGATGACCATGCCGTCGCGCGTCTGCGCCACGATATAGGTCTCGTGCACCTGGGCGCGCGGCGCGCCGAGCGGCCGGTCGACCAGTTCGGGCCGGGCGTCCGCCGCGTGCGGCTGCGCGTCGGCCGCAGGTGCGCCGACGTCGAACGCGGCTTGCGTCTCCTCGGCGAAGCCATCCATGGCCAGCGCCGCATTGCCGAGCGTGGGCGAAGCCGGCCGCGCCGGCGAGCGCCGCCAATCCCATGCGGCGAACCGCGCAGAGGGCCGCAACGCGGCCGCCGTTGCGGCGCCCCCGGTGGTGGCGGCGCGCTGGCTGTCGCGCGCCAGCGCCTCCTGCAGCGCGCGCACGATCAGGGCGCGCACGAGGCCGGCATCGCGGAACCGCACTTCGGTCTTGGCCGGGTGGACGTTGACGTCGACCTCGCGCGGGTCGAGCGTGACGAACAGCGCCACCACCGGGTGGCGGTCGCGCGGCAGGTAATCGGCGTAAGCCGCGCGCACGGCGCCGAGCAGCATCTTGTCCCGCACCGGGCGGCCATTCACCACGAGGTACTGTCCCAGCGCGTTGCCGCGCGAGAACGTGGGCAGCGCTGCAAAACCCTCGATGGCAAGGCCTTCGCGGCCGCCGCGGATCTCCACCGCATTGGCGCGGA
>DATFWC010000066.1:0-3085 GCA_035259885.1 Xanthobacteraceae bacterium | reverse complement strand
CGTTTCGCTGGCGTGCAGCGCGGCTTCGGCCATCCTCCGCTTGTCGCGGATTTCGGCAAACAACGCGGCCAGCACCAATGCGCCGATCGTCACCAGAAGAATGCTCACCTGGGCCGCCATGACGCGCTCGCCCGCGGCATGCCCCGGATTGCCGAAATAGCCGATGCCGAAGATGGTCGTCCAAACGATCGTGAGGCTGACGATGAACGCCGCGGCGGCGGCGAAGACCGGCCGGCAGCGGGCCGCCAGCCACAACAGCGGCACGAACAGCAGCGCGACGGGCCCGACCGTCGCCAACAGGTCCGACTGCAGGAAAATGGCGAACCCACTCACGAGCGCCAGCGCCGCGACCGCCAGCGCGCCCTCGACGAGCTCGCTCGGCGACGGACGGTCGCGCCACGCCGAGGCGAGCTCGATCAGCAGCGGTGCGACCGTGATGATACCCAGTCCGTCGGACGTGACCCAGTGGTGCCATGTCGTCAGGATCGACGTCTCGGCGCCGTGAAACAGTTTGAACGTGACAGCGCCGCCGATTCCCGAGACTGCAACCCCGATGATCGCCGCCGATACCAGGCCCAGCACATTGCGCAGCTTGCTCAGCCGGACATCCGTACCGAAGTACCGCTCGACGATCCATGCCGTGAGCACGGCCTCGCCGGCATTGCACAAGCCAAACAGGGCGGCGCTCCAGACATTGCGGTCGCCCAGGACGTTGGCCACGATGGTTGCCGCCATCGTGCCGGCAACGACCGGCCATCGTGCCCCGCGGCCGAGGGCGATCAATGTCCCGGCGGAGACGCCCGCGGCAGGCCAGAACACGGCCACGCCCTCGGGCTTGGTCAAGAGCACAAGGCTGAGCCGCGCGGCGACGAAATAGACAATGGCCACGGCGATGCCGAGCCCGATCGCAACGGCCGGCTGCGCCAGAATATCGGCGGGCCGCTCGCGCTGGCCCTCTGTCTGTACCTCCTGCCGCACCCTGGACCCTCCCCGGCAGAACCCTGTCTTAGCACAAAGCTGCACCCCTGCGGCAATCGAGCATCGGGTCATCGCGCAAGCAGATTCAGGGTTTGTCCCGATTACCTCAGGTTGCGACGTCGGGCAAAATGCCGGCATCGCTGCGATGTCTCGACGTTGGGTGCGTGCGCTCCCAACCACGTTGCAACAAGCGATTTCGCGGCTGACGACCACGCTTCAGCCCGATCGAACAAGGCAGCAACTGGCCCGCTGTTCGAACGGCCGCTTGGCCCAATCGCACGACGCACAGTTTATCGATCAGCAGCCGAAAGGCGATACAGAGAAGGGATGGATCATGCCCACGAACCTGATCGCTCTCATCGCGCAATTCCTGACACCTGACATGATCGCAAGGATCGCGTCAGCACTTGGCATCGACCGAACTCTCGCGCAGAAGGCGATCGATGCAGCCATTCCTGCACTGCTCGCGCGCCTTACCGGGTATGCTTCGAAGCCGGAAGGCGCACGGCAGCTATCCAACGTCCTGGCGCAACAGGGGCCAGATGCGCTCGTCAACATCAGAAACGCGATCGACCGACCACAAAAGGACCTGGGCGAGAGTGGCTGGAACCTGTGGTCAGCGCTGCTCGGTCGGGACACGATGAATGGGTTATCCACTGCGGTTGGAAAATTCGCAGGCCTGGGCGAGGGCACAAGCAAGTCGCTTCTCAATGTGCTCGGCCCGGTGGTCATGGGCGTCCTCGGCCAGCAGCAGCGCAGTGCCGGGCTTGACGCGAGCGGCCTCGCGGGTCTTCTCGCGTCGCAAAAGGATCAGATTGCGGCAGCAATTCCGCCGGGCCTGACCCATCAACTGGGCGCGGCCGGGCTCCTCGACGCAGTGAGCGAGGGCGCGCGGAGCAGCGCAGCGGCAGCATCGGCCGCCGTGAACAGAATCGGCAGCGCATCGGAGAGCGCGGTCGCGAGAGCGAGCCAGGCAGCGACCGCGGCACGCGGCGGCGCGATGTCGCAACTGCCATATTGGCTGGCGGCGATCGCGGTCCTGGCTGGCCTCGGGTGGTACTTCGTCAGGAGCCATGACAACGAGGAGGTGGCGGAGCACACGCAGCCGACGGCAACCCAGCCGGCAGGTCAGGTACGCGCGACCACGGGCTTGACCACGCCCAACCTGAGCGTGGGCGGTGTCGATCTGGCCAAGCAGGTCAGCGCATCGGTCGGCGACCTGAGCGCGGCGCTCACCGGCATCACGGATGTCGCATCCGCCGAGGCCGCTCTGCCCAAGATCCAGGACGCGACGGCAGAGCTCAACAAGGTGAAGATCCTTGCGGCGCAACTTCCCCCTGACAGCAAGAGAACACTCGCCGGCCTGATCGCGGCGGCGACCCCCGCCATCTATCGGTTGTGCGACAAGGTTGTCGCCATGCCCGGCGTCGGAGTCGTTGCCAAGCCGGCAGTCGATGAGGTTCGGACACTGCTTGATACGCTGGCGAGAGCCTGAGTCCGGACGTACCGGCCGGGATCGTCGGTGGACGGGCTTCGCGCGCGGCCGCCGACGCGTCATCGGCCGCCGATGCTGAACACCTGGTTGGGCGAGTACGAGGCGGCAATGAGTGCCGCCTCGGTGCACGCATCGCGGGTCCTTTAGCTGCAAACCGTGTGCACAGGAGAGTGGTCAATGGCTGACAAGACCAGCTTCACGCGCGATGAGTGGACGCTGCTGTTGGAGAGCCCGATGATCGCCGGCATGGCCATCACGGCGGCTGAGCCGAGCGGACTTTGGGGTACGCTCAAGGAATCTTTCGCCGGCGGCAGCGCGCTGGCAAAGGCAACCATCGACTCCGGAGCCAATTCGCTGGTCAAGGCTGTGGCTGCCAGCTTCGCGAGCCCGGAGGGCCGCCGCGCGGCGCGGGATGGCCTGCAGGCAAAACTCGCTGGCAGTACGCCGGCAGCCCTGAAGGCCAAGTGCATCGATGCGCTGCGCCAGGTCTCGGCCCTGCTCGATGCAAAGGCGCCCACCGACGCATCAGCCTTCAAGGATTGGCTGCACCAGATCAGCGAGCACACCGCGGAAGCGGCCTCGGAGGGTGGAATCCTCGGCTTTGGCGGCGTC
>DATFWC010000065.1:0-5456 GCA_035259885.1 Xanthobacteraceae bacterium | reverse complement strand
CGGCTGCTTCTTCGTTTACATCCTGGCGAGCCGATATAGGGGCACACTCTATGTCGGCGTGACGAATGACCTCAGTCGCCGGGTGGGAGAGCACAAGGCCGACCTCGTGCCGGGCTTTACGAAGAAGTACAAAGTTCACACACTCGTTTACTTCGAAGAGTTCGCATCGATTCTCGAAGCCCGTGCCCGCGAGCGCGTTCTCAAGCGGTGGAGGCGCGAATGGAAATTCGCCCTGATCGAAAAGGTGAACCCGAATTGGCGGGACTTGACGTCTGATCTCATCGACCTGTGACCAAACCGGGGTCCCGCATCTGCGGTGCATCGCTGCGCGCTGCACCGCGTGCGGGACACGGGCTTCACCTCCCCATCGTGCCCGGCAGCCACAGGGTGATCGCCGGGATCAGCACCAGCAGGACCAGCTTGATCAGGTCGGCGGCGCAGAACGGCAGCACGCCGCGGTAGATGGTCCACAGCGGCACGTCGGGCGTGATGCTTTTCAGCACGAAGACGTTGAGGCCGAGCGGCGGATGGATCATGCCGACCTCGACCACGATCAGCATGATGATGCCCCACCACACCAGGTCGAAGCCGAGGCTGAGCACCAGCGGCGTGACGATCGGCACCGTGATCACCATGACGGCAAACGCCTCCATGAGCGAGCCGAGCGCCAGATATCCGAGCAGGATCACCGCCATGACGGCGAGCGGCGACAGGTCGAGCGAGCCGACCCAGGCGGTGGCCGACTGGGTCAGCGTGCTGACGCCGACGAAGAACGAAAAGATCTGGGCGCCGAAGATCAGCGCATAGATCATGGCGGTGGTGGCGGTGGTCTCCGCCATCACGGCCCAGAACGCGCCGCGGCCGAGCTTGCCGCGCCAGGCGGCGAACAGGAACGCCCCGAAGGCGCCGACCGCCGCCGATTCGGTGTCGGTGAAGATGCCGAAATAGAGCCCACCCATGACCAGGGCGAACAGAATGCCCACCGGCACGCACTGGCGCGCCGTCGCGCCGAGCTCGCCCGGGTCGCGCGTGCGCGTCGGCGGCGCCGCGCCCGGCGCCAGCCGCACGTACAGCATCACGGTGGCGAAGTAGAACAGGATGGTCAGCACCGCCGGGCCGACCGAGGCGACGAACAACTGGCCGATCGACGCCTCGGTGAGCAGCGCGAACACGATGATCGGGCCGGAGCCGGGCGGCACGATGGGCCCGAGCGTTCCGCCGGCGGCGCAGCACCCGGTGGCGAGCGCGGGAGAATAGCCGCGCGCGCGCATCTCCGGGATCGCCACGCGGCCGATTGTTGCGGCGGTGGCCAGCGACGACCCGGTGAGCGCGCCGAACCCGGCGCAGCCGCCGATGGTGGCGAGCGCCAGGCCGCCGCGGTAGCGGCTGAGCAGCACGTGGCCGAGCCGGTACATGTCGTCGGACATGCCCGACACCGCCGCAAAGCTGCCCATCATCAGGAACAGCGGCAGCGTCGCCACCTGGCTGTTGGTCAGGAACGTCGTCGCCTCGGTGGCGAAGGCGCTCGTGGCAGGCGTCAAGCCGACGAACAGGGCCGAGCCGACGATGCCGGTCACCCCCATCACGGCGGCGAGCGGCACCTGCGCGAACATCAGGATCCACATGAAAATGAACGCAATGGCCACCGCCGCGCCGATGTGCTGCGACGCCCAGTGCGCCGCCGCCGCGAAGTCGAACAGCAGGATGGCGCAAAGAGCCAGCGTGGCCGCGCCGAGCACCAGCGCGATGGCGACGATGACGGGCGACTCCGCGCCTTCGTGTCTGAACGCCCGCGCGCCCGCGCGCGCCGTCACCACGGCCTGCACCAGCGTGCCGATGGCGAGCAGGATCGCCACCGCGTACATGAACGGCGCCTGCGGCAGCCGCAGGATGACGGTGGTGCGACCCTGCTGCAGCAGGTTTTCGGCAAACACGCCGATCCGCCACGCCAGGATGAAGAAGAAGACCAGCAGCAGCGCGGCGCCCAGCACGTCGAGCCAGGCCGCGACGCGCCCGGTGAGCCAGCGCGCCAGAAGGTCGATGCGGAGATTGACGCCGCCGGCCAGCCCGGCCGGCATGCAGGCCGCGACCGCCACCGCAAAAATCAGCGCCGTGATCTCGTTGAGCGCGGTGATCGCCGTGCCGGCGAGCCAGCGCATCAGCACATCGAGCACCGTCACCCCGGCCGCGATCAGCATGCCGGTGACGCCGATGAACGCGATCGGCCGGGTGATCGCGACGCAGAATTTTTCCAGCCGCTCCGTCGCCGACTCAGATGCAAGTGGTGCCGCAGCAATAGAGGAGAGCGCAGCCGGGGCGGCGAACTCGGCGGGCTCCCTCTCCCCAGTGGGGAGAGGGATGGGGTGAGGGGGCTCAGGCGTACGATTCAAGATTCAGCTACCCCCTCACCCGCGCCTTCGGCCATAGCCGATGCTTCGCATCGGCGTTCTTAGCGCTTAGAACGGCGGCCGAAGGGCCGCCTATGCTCTCCCCGCCGGGGAGAGGTGGAGCAAGCGGCGCACCATCGCGTTCAACATCCGCCGCAGTATCTCACGCGTCGCCCAATGCCGCACACTCCGTAGCCCGCATGGAGCGAAGCGCAATGCGGGAGCGGCCTGTCCGCACGACGCGACGTCGGCAAGGCCGTTCCCGGATGTCGCTTCGCTTCATCCGGGCTACGGCGCAAAACCCTGCGCTACTTCCTCCCCCGCTCCGCCGCCACCTCGGCGCGAAACGTCTCCAGCACCTTGGCGCCGTCCGGCACGGACTGCGCCCATTCGGCGGCGATCGGCGCCAGGCGCTTCTTCCATTCCGCCTCCTGCTCGGGGCTCAGCGTGGTGGTCGCATCCTTCACCAGGGTGCGCGACTTCTGCCATTGCTCGTCGGTCTTCTCGCCCAGGGTGCGCGACAGTTTCAGGAACGAGTGCTTGTCGATCGCCGCCTTCGCCTGGGCGGGCAGCGACTCGTAGCGCTGCCAGTTCATGAACAGCATGGCGGCGTCGCTGCCGAGCGCAGCGTCGAGGTGGTGCTTGGTCACCTCGTGCACCTTGAACGTCTCCATGCCGGTGAACGGCATCAGCACGCCGTCGGTGGTGCCGCGCTGGATCGCCGTATAGGCCTCGTCGGGACGGAAGCTGATCGGCGTGGCGCCCAGCGCCGCGATGATCTTCGCCGCGATGGCGTTGGTGGCGATCAGCTTCTTGCCCTTGAAATCGTCGAGCGTTTTGATCGGCTCGCGCGAGTGGATCGCCGCATTGGGGAAGGTCCACACGCCCAGCGGCTTGACGGCGTCGAGCTCTTTGCTGGTGAGCCCCTTCTCGTAGATTTTCCACAGCGCCGTCGACGCCAGGATCGCGTTCTCGGCCTCGAACGGCAGCGCCGCCACGTCCTGCTGCCGGATTTTCCCCGCCGCGGACGCCGTGAGAATGAAGCCGATATCGACCACCTGGTCGATCACGCGATCATACGTGTTGGCGAATGTCCCCAGCGTTCCGCCGTAGAACGTCTGCACCTTCAGCGTTCCGGCGGAATCCGCCGTGACCGCCTCGGCCCACGGGGTGAGCACTTCCCTGTTGACGTAGGACCAGGGCGGCGCCGGCGAGTTGAGCTTGAGCGTGATCGGTTCGGCTTTGGCCGGCGCTGCCGGCCCCACAAGTGCGAAGGCCGCAACCGCCCATGCCGCGCCAGCGGCCAGGATGCATTTCATTCAAGCCTCCCCGTCGACCATTGTTCTGTGGCGTGAGCCTAGCCGCCATGCCGGGGGGAGTCCAAGCCATGTCGTGCGCGCGGCGGTTGTCCGGGAATTGTGTTGCCCCCGTAGCCCGCGCATGGAGCGCAGCGGAATGCGGGAGCGGCCTATCCGCACGCCGCGACAACCGGCTCGTCTGTTCCCGGATTTCGCTTCGCTCCATCCGGGCTACGAAGAGGGAGCATGCATTCCACGCTTTGCTCCCGCTGCATCCCTGCCGTTATAGTCGCCGCGACAAGCGGGGAGGACGTTCACTTGACGCAGGAGTGGCCCAGGGCGCGCAAGCTCGACGTGCTGGAGCGCATGCTGCTGATCCGCCGGTTCGAAGAGAGCCTGGTGCATCTTTTCGCGCAAAAACACTTCATGGCGCACTTCCATCTCTATATCGGCCAGGAGGCGACCGGCGTCGCCATCATGCAGGCGCTCAAGGCCGGCGACCGGCTCGCCACCACGCACCGCAACCACGGCCACGTGCTCGGCCGCGGCGCCGATCCGGCGCGCGCGCTCGCCGAGATCCTCACGCGCACCACCGGCCTGTGCAACGGCTACGGCGGCACGCTGCACCTCACCGAGCCCGACCTCGGCTTTCTGCACACCTCGTCCATCGTCGGCGGCTGCATCGGGCTCGCCACCGGCGCCGCCTTCGCCCTCAAGAAGGAAGGCGGTGACGCCATCGCGGTCGCGTTCTTCGGCGACGGCTCGCTCGAGGAGGGCATCTCGTTCGAGGCGATGAATTTCGCCGCGCTGTGGAAGCTGCCCATCCTCTACGTGTGCGAGAACAACAGCCGCGGCGCGCTCGGTTCGGTCAAGGGCGGCTTCCCAACGTCGGTGTCGGCCGTCACCGACATCGCCAGCATCCCGAAGTGCTTCGACATGCCGGTGGAGAACGTCGACGGCCGCCACGTCGACGAGGTGTTCGCCGCCGCCAGCCGCCTGATCGAGCATGCGCGGGCGGGCCGGGGCCCGGCCTTCCTGCATGCCGTGACCGAGCGCTGGGCCGGCTCGAAACCGTTGTGGCCGGAGCTGCCGACCGGCGACACCGACATCGCCGTGGCGTGGGACGCGACCAACATCCGCGGCGAGCACGCCGATTGGTATCGCAACCACGACCCGATCCTGCTCTACGCGCGACAACTCCTCGCCGCCGGCGCGACGCGCGACGAGATTCTGGCACGCGACCAAAAAGTCAGCGCCGAGATGGAGACGGCGAAAAAATTCGCCGTCCACAGCCCGCTGCCGCCACCCGAGACGGCCCTGCGCCATGTGTTCGCTTAGGCCGATGCGATGAAGCGCCGTGATTGCCACTTGCTCCACCTCTCCCCGCGTGCGGGGAGAGGTCGGATTCCGAGTGCAGCGAAGCGGAGCGAAGGAATCCGGGCGAGGGGGCGTGGCCGCGAGTCTGAGCTTGTCGCGATGCCCCCTCACCCGATTTGCTTCGCTTCGCAAATGCTCCGCTCGCAAGTCGACCTCTCCCCGCACGCGGGGCGACGTGGAGCAAGCGGTGCCGCATGAGAATGAAACAATGACCACCACGCGCATGAACTACGCCGCCGCCATGGCGGACACCTTCCGGCTGTGCTTCCGCGACGATCCATACTTCACGGTGATCGGCAACGAGGTGTTCGGCATCGGCCCGCAGCGCGTGCAGTTCGAGCCGCTGCAAAAAGAGTTTCCCGACCGCATCTATTTCCCGCCGACCTCGGAGGCG
>DATFWC010000064.1:0-2588 GCA_035259885.1 Xanthobacteraceae bacterium | reverse complement strand
TGCGGATCGGGCTTGAGCCTTATGCGCTCGCCCGGATTGAAGCGGTGGCGCTCGCGGAACACCGCGATGATGTCGGCGCCGCCCAGCCTGGCGGCAACCTGGATCTCGGCGCCGGTGGGCTCGACCACCTGGATGGTGGCTTCCGCGCCGTCCGACGCCAGCACGAAATGCTCGGGCCGCACGCCGTAGATGGCGGCGCGCCCGCCCTGCCCGGCCGCCGCGCCGTTGAGCGGCAGCCGGGTGCCGCCCGGTCCTTCGAACTCGGCGGCGCCGTTGGCGCCGATGGTGCCGGGCAGGAAATTCATTGCCGGCGAGCCGATGAAACCGGCAACGAACACGTTGTCGGGCCGGTCGTAGAGCTCGAGCGGCGCCCCCACCTGCTCGACCAGGCCGTCATGCATGACCACGATCTTGTCCGCCATGGTCATGGCCTCGATCTGGTCGTGGGTGACATAGACCGTGGTGGTCTTGAGCCGCTGGTGCAGTTCCTTGATCTCGGTGCGCATGGCCACGCGCAGCTTGGCGTCGAGGTTGGACAACGGCTCGTCGAACAGGAACACCTGCGGGTCGCGCACGATGGCGCGGCCCATGGCGACGCGCTGGCGCTGACCGCCCGACAATTGCCGCGGGTAGCGCTCGAGCAGGGGTTTGAGCCCGAGAATCTCCGCCGCGCGCGCCACGCGCGCGTCGATCTCCTGCCTGGCGGCGCCGCGCAGCCGCAGCGAGAAGCCCATGTTGGCGGCCACCGTCATGTGCGGATAGAGCGCATAGTTCTGGAACACCATGGCGACGTCGCGCTCCTTCGGCGGCACGTGGTTGACCACGCGGTCGCCGATGCGGATCTCGCCCGACGTGATGTGCTCCAGGCCGGCGATCATGCGCAGCAGGGTCGACTTGCCGCAGCCGGACGGGCCGACCAGGACGACGAATTCGCCGTCGCCGATGGCGATGTCGACGCCGTGAATCACCGCCACCGAGCCGAACGCCTTGCGGACGTCGCGCAGCAGGACTGGCGCCATGCGTTCCTCCCATCGGCGGCCAGGAGCCGCGGGCTCCCGCCCATCTTGTCTGCCCGGCCGCAGGAGGATTCTTGCAGCCGATGGCGCCGAGCGCAAGCAAGAGCGTGGGAGGCCGCCGGTGCCCTTGACGGGGCGCGCGGAGTTTCCGCATAGGACGCGGCGCGGAATCGTCCGCTGCCGGCGATCGCTTGCCACAGGAGAAACCGGATGGCCGACAAGGCCGAGGTGCTGGTGCTGTCACCGAAAAAGGCCATCGAGGACGGGCTGAAGGACTTCGTCCTACACAGATTGTGGACGGCGCCGGACCGCGAGGCGTTCCTCGCCCAGGTGGGGCCGCGCGTGCGCGCCATCGCGTCGGCCGGCGGCCATGCGGCGGTCGACGCCAACCTCATGTCGCGCCTGCCGAAGCTCGAGATCGTGTCGAGCTTCGGCGTCGGCTACGACCACGTGGACGCCAAGTGGGCGGGTCAGCACGGCATCACGGTCACGAACACGCCCGACGTGCTGACCGAGGAGGTCGCCGATACCGCCATCGGCCTGCTGCTGTGCACCGTGCGCGAGTTTCCCCAGGCCGAGCGTTATTTGCGCGCCGGCAAATGGCGGGAGAAGGATTACCGCCTCAGCCCGGCGACGCTGCGCAACCGCACGGTCGGCATCATCGGCCTCGGTCGCATCGGCAAGGCGATCGCGCGGCGCCTGGATGCCATGCTGGTGCCGGTGGTCTATCACGGCCGCCACCGCCAGCCAGACGTGCCCTACCGCTACTACGACAATCTCGTCGCCATGGCGCGCGACGCCGACGTGCTCCTGGCGGTGGCGCCGGGCGGTCCGGGGACCAGGAACATCATCAATGCCGCGGTGCTCGACGCGCTCGGGCCGGACGGCATCGTCATCAACATGGCGCGCGGCTCGCTGGTCGACGAGCCGGCGCTGATCAAGGCCCTGCAGGAGAAGAAGATTTTTTCCGCCGGTCTCGACGTCTATGCGCACGAGCCAAAGGTGCCGGCCGAGCTGATCGCCATGGACAACGTGGTGCTGTTCCCGCATCTCGGCTCGGCCTCGCTGCACACGCGGCAGGCCGTGGACCAACTGGTAGTCGACAACCTCGTCGCCTGGGCGGGCGGCAATCCGCCGCTCACCCCGGTGCCGGAAACCCCGTGGCCGCCGTCGGGGCGGCGCTAACCACATTGGCACGTCATCACG
Source organism: Xanthobacteraceae bacterium (assembly GCA_035259885.1). Lineage (GTDB taxonomy): Bacteria > Pseudomonadota > Alphaproteobacteria > Rhizobiales > Xanthobacteraceae > DATFWC01. Next base: position 366 of record DATFWC010000064.1, on the reverse strand, counting down.
AACTCACCATGATTCCTGTGCTAGTTTCTGGCCATGAGGGTTGACCCGCACGTCGTCCGGACGGCCATTCTTGGCCTGTTGGCGGCCCTCGGCCTGCTGGCCGGCAGCCCTGCCGCACAGGCACAGAGCGACGCCGCCAAGGCCATGGTCGGCACCTGGGAATTGTCCAACGCCGACCGCGACCGCACCTGCACCGTCAACTTCAAGCTCGGGCCGTCGAGCGCCAGCTATCCGATCGAGCTCGACGGGAAATGCCAGCAGGTCTTTCCGGCGGTCCGCGGCATCGCCGGCTGGACGTTCGGCCGCAACGACAATCTCCTCCTCGTCGATGCCGCCGGTAAGCAGGTGCTGGAACTGCTCGAGGTC
>DATFWC010000063.1:0-12210 GCA_035259885.1 Xanthobacteraceae bacterium | reverse complement strand
GGGCGGCCCGATGATCCCGTGGCACATCGCGTCCGGCATGAGCGGAGCCGTGATGGTGCTGCCGCGCGACGGCCTCAGGGACGGCGCCGGCAAGCCGCTGCGCTACGACCGGGTCTATTACATCGGTGAGAACGACTTCTATGTCCCGCGTGACAGCGCGGGAAAATTCAAGACCTACCCCTCGCACGGCGACGCCTTTGCCGACACGCTTGAGCTCATGCGCAAGCTCGTCCCCAGCCACGTCGTGTTCAACGGCCGGGTCGGCGCGCTGACCGGCAAGAACGCCATGCCGGCGAAGGTCGGCGAGACCGTGCTCATCATCCATTCGCAGGCCGATCGCGACTCGCGGGTGCATATCATCGGCGGCCATGGCGATTTCGTGTGGGAGACAGGAAAATTCGGCAACCGCCCGGAGATCGATGTGGAGACCTGGTTCGTGCGCGGCGGATCGGCCAGCGCGGTCCTCTACAAATTCCTGCAGCCTGGCATCTACGGCTACGTCAATCACAACATGATCGAGGCGGTCGAGCTCGGCGCCACCGCGCATTTCAAGGTCGAGGGCACGTGGAGCGACGACCTGATGCGCCAGGTGCAGGCGCCCGGGCCCATGGCGCCGCAGGCGAAAGTGACGGCCGCTCCGCCAACGTCGACCGGAACCGTCGACAAGCGACGCTGATTCCACGCCCACGCGCGGCCGTGCGAGATCGGCGGAAGATTCAACATGCGGCTTGCCTGGAGGATCGCGCTCCTGGTCGCCTTCGCCGGACACGCGGCGATCTTCGCGGCGCCGCCGGGCTGGCGCCCTGCGCCGCCGCGCGTGGCGCTGCCCGACATGGTAGAGCTGCGCCCTGGCGCATTCGACTATCGCGCCAGCGGCGAGTTCACCCGCGACGGCCGGCCAGCGCCGGCGCCGCGCGAGACCATCACGATTGCGCGGCCGCTCACCATCATGCGGCACCAGGTCACCGCCGCCGATTACCGGCTCTGCGTCGATGATGGCGCGTGCCCGCCGGTCGACGGAGACGCGGCCCCCGACCGCCCAGTCGTGAAGGTGAGCTGGCGCGACGCCCAGGCCTATGCGTCCTGGCTGTCGCGCGCCACCGCGGTCCGGTTCCGATTGCCGAGCGACGAGGAATGGGCCTATGCGGCTGCCAGCCGGTTCAGGGACGATGGCTTGCCGGACAGCGCCTACGCGGATCCCGGCCGACAGGCGCTGGCGCGCTACGACGCGGAGGTCGGCAGCGACGACGGCAATGACAAAGAGCCGCGGCCGGTCGGCACGTTCGGAGCCAACGAGCATGGCCTCGTCGACATGGCCGGCAACGTCTGGGAATGGACCGACACCTGTTTCGCCCGCGTCATGCTCGACGGGCGCGGCGAACCGGCGGCGAGGCTCACCAATTGCGGGGTTCGCATCGCGGCCGGCCGCCACCGCAGCTACATGCCAGATTTCATCCGCGATGCGCGCGGCGGCGGCTGCTCGGCCGGCGCGCAGCCGAGCAACCTCGGGTTCCGGCTGGTGCACGACGATGGCGGATGGCGTGGACTGCGCCAGATGCTTGCCGGGCAATGACGTCGCCCTGATCGCGCCCGGCCCACCCGGCGCTGTCCCATCAGTGTTGGGCGCCGGCCTCGTTGCGCCAAATCAAAGTTTCCGCCGGCGCGGCGTGTTTTGCTGCTACAAATAAAGTTCGGCTCCGGGCGAGCTAGGCGGAACCCAGGGAGACTTGTATGACTGCCATCCGCGGCTATGTGCCGCCGACCCAGGACCGCAATGCGGTCGGCGTCCATTCGCTCGATCAGTTCGTGCTGGCAGTGCCGGACCTCAAGCCGGCCGAGCACTTTTACGCCAATTTCGGCCTCGACCTGCGCCAGGACGGCAATCGTCTCCTCCTGCACACGTTCGGCCACGATCACCGCTGGGGCAGCGTGATCGAAGGCCCGCGCAAGCAGATTCACCATCTCTCGTTCGGCTGCTACGCCGAGGACTTTTCCGCCCTGAAGGCGCGGGTGGAGCGCAACGGGGTCACGTTGCTGGATCCGCCGCCCGGCTTCGCCAGCAACGGATTCTGGTTCCGCAACGCCGACGGAATCCTCAACGAGGTGAAGGTGGCGCCGAAATCGTCGCCCGACGCGAAACGCTCCGGCCCTTGGCACTCGTGCCCGGAAGGCGCGGCCGGCGCGCCGCCGCGCAGCAAGGCATGGACCGTGCACCCGCGCCGGCTGTCGCACGTCTTGTGCTTCACGCCCGACATCGACCGCTCGATCGCCTTCTATGTGGAGAATCTCGGGCTGCGCCTGTCCGACCGTTCCGATTTCGTCGCCTTCATGCACGGCATCCACGGCAGCGACCACCATCTCCTCGCCTTCGCCCAGTCCGAGGCGCCCGGCTTCCACCATTGCAGCTGGGATGTCGGCTCGATCGACGACATCGGACTCGGCGCCGCCTGCATGGCCGACAAGGGCTACAGCAAGGGCTGGGGACTGGGGCGCCACGTCCTCGGGTCGAACTATTTTCACTACGTGCAGGACCCGTGGGGCAGCTTCTCCGAATTTTCCTGCGACATCGACTACATCCCGAAGACGCAGGCGTGGGAGGCCGGCTACCACAAGCCCGAGGATTCGCTGTCGCTGTGGGGGCCCGAGCCGCCCGACTACTTCATCCAGAACGCCGAAGCGCGAGCTCCGTAGGGTGGGTTGAGGCGCCAAACTCGGCCAACGAGCCGAAGCGCCGGCCTGTCGCGCCGAAACCCACCATGATGAAACGCCGCACGGTGGGTTTCGGCGCGCGTGGCCATTGCTTCCAAGCAGAGCCTCGCGCGGCGCCTCAACCCACCCTACGACGCCGCCATGTCATGGGAGATCATCGCTTGAAGATCATTGCCGTAGTCATCCTCGCTGCGTTCGCCATCCTGTCCCCGAGCCATGCGGGCGCGCAGGACGCGTTGCGCGACAAGACGATCCGCATCATCGTGCCGTTCCCGCCCGGCGGCTCGGCCGACACGCTCGCCCGCATCGTCACGCAGCAGGCCACGCAGGCAGGAGGGCAGCGCTTCGTGATCGAAAACCGTCCGGGCGCCGGCACCATCATCGGCACCGAGGCGGTGGCGCGTTCGGCGCCGGACGGCACCACGCTGCTGATGATGAGCAACTCGTTCGTCATCAACGGCATCGTGCGTGCGTCCCTGCCCTACGATCCGATGGCCTTCGAGCCGGTGTGCTTCCTGGTGGACTCGCCGCAGGTGCTGGTCGTCAACGACACGTCGCCCTGGCGCTCGCTCAAGGATCTGGTCGACGCCGCGAAGGCGCGGCCAGGCGAACTGTCCTACGCGGCGGTGGGACCGGCGACCACGCAGCACATCGCGGGAGAAATGTTCAAGCAAGCGGCCGGCATCAACCTCACCTACGTGCCCTACCCGGGCGGCGCGCCGGCCGTGACCGCGCTGGTGGGCGGCCACGTGCCCATGGTGCTGGCCAACTACAACGAAGTCATGGAGCAGTTGCGCGCGGGAAAACTGCGGCCGCTCGCCGTGGCGTCGCGCGAACGCATCAAGCCGCTCCCGGACGTCCCCACCTTCATCGAGGCCGGCTACAAGGATTACGAGACGTCCGCCTTCTTCGGGCTGGTTGCTCCGGCCAAGACCCCGCCGGGCACGCTCGATCAACTGGGCAGCATGCTCGTGTCGGCCCTGCAGGCGCCGGACGTGACGGCGAAGCTCGTGACCCAGGGCCTCGACGTGGTGGGAAAATGCGGCGACGACTTCCGCGCCCACATCCGCCGCCAGCACGACAAATATTTCCGCGCCATCCGCGACGGCAAAATCAAGGCGGAGTGACCCACCTCCCACAGCCGTTGCACGGACTGACCCGAAGCCAAATGCCACACCATGATGCCGACCGACGCGCAGTCAATGCGGCGCCGATGCCTCTATGTCGCATATGTTCCACAATCGCACACGGCAAATTGACTATATATTCCACATTGGCAATTGATAAATTTGTGGTTGTAGGTAGCCTCATCCTGACGCAGTGTCGGACAGATGTCTGCGCAGCGGCCGACCGGGCGGCGCGACTGAATCCACTTTGAAAAAATCCCGGCCTCCCTCGTTGGGAATACCGTCGCTCAAAACAACGGAGATCAGTCATGATCAGCCGAACAATCGCGTTCGTGAGCGCCGCCGTCACTATCCTTCTTGTCGCGCCAGCCGCAGCACAGGACCTGAATCTGCCGCGGCAGAAGATCGAACTCGTGGCGCCGCCCTTCGTGCATCCGCACGAGCAAGCCACCGAGCAGGGACCCAAGATTCTCGAGTTCACGCTCGTGGCCGAGGAAAAGGAGATGACCATCGACGACGCCGGCACCAAGTTGCAGGCGATGACGTTCAACGGGTCGATCCCGGGACCGCTGATGGTCGTGCACGAGGGGGACTATGTCGAGCTCACGCTGGTCAATCCCGCGATCAGCACGATGCCGCACAATATCGACTTCCATTCGGCGACCGGTGCGCTGGGCGGCGGCCAACTCACAATGGTCAATCCAGGCGAGCAGGTCGTGCTGCGCTGGAAGGCAACCCGGACCGGCGTGTTCGTCTACCATTGTGCGCCGGGCGGGCCGATGATTCCCCTGCACGTCGTGTCGGGCATGAGCGGCGCCGTCATGGTGCTGCCGCGCGACGGACTCAAGGACGGCGCTGGCAACCCTCTCAGGTACGACCGCGTCTACTACATCGGCGAAAACGACTTCTACATTCCGCGTGACGCCAAGGGAAACTTCAAGAGCTATCCCTCGCTGGCTGAAAGCTACCCCGACATGGACGAGGTGATGCGCAAGCTCACGCCCACCCATGTCGTGTTCAACGGCAAGGTCGGCGCGCTCACCGGCAAGAATGCCTTGACGGCGAATGTCGGCGAGACCGTCCTGATCGTGCACTCGCAGGCGAACCGCGACTCGCGCCCGCACCTCATCGGCGGACACGGGGACTACGTGTGGGAAACCGGGAAGTTTTCCAACCCGCCGGAAACAAACCTGGAAACCTGGTTCATTCGCGGCGGCTCGGCGGGCGCGGCGCTGTACACCTTCCTTCAGCCCGGCATCTATGCCTATCTCACCCACAATCTCATCGAGGCCGTCGAACTCGGCGCCACCGCCCACTTCAAGGTCGAAGGGGCGTGGAACAACGACCTGATGATGCAGGTGAAGCCGCCCGAAGCGACCACTGCTTCGGGCGAATTGCCGGCGCACTGACGCGCGATGCGCCGGACATCCGGCGCATCGCCGACCGCGGGAGGCGTATCGTGACGCTCAGGCTCGAAGCCACGCGGGTCGCACTCATTGGCCTGCTTGTTCTGGGGGCAATGCCGGCGCGTCAAGGCCTGCCCGCCGACCGCAGCCTCCTGCCAGACGTGGTCGTGCTCGGGCCGGACACGTTCGTCTACCGAATGCCCGGCGACTTTTCGCGCGCCGGCAAGCCAGCCGATGCGCCCCTCCGCACCGTCCGGATCGAGCACACCCTGGCGATCATGCGCCGGCAGGTCAGCGCGGCGGAATACCAGCGCTGCGTCGACGCTGGCGCGTGCGCGCCCATTGCTGGTTTGGCGCGGCAGGCCGACCGCCCCGTCGTCGGCGTCAGCTGGCGCGACGCGGCCGCCTATGCGGCGTGGCTTTCGCGCGCGACCGGCGCGCCATGGCGGCTACCCACCGACGAGGAATGGAGTTTTGCGGCGGGCAGCCGGTTCAAGGATGGCGTCCCGCCCCAAGGCGCCTCCGGCAGCGATCCGGGCCGGCGCGCGCTGGCTTTGTATGACGCCGCCGCAACCGCGCGCGACGACACGGTCGCCGAGCCTCAACCGATCGGCACGTTTGGAGCGAACGAACATGGCCTCGTCGATCTGGCGGGCAACGTATGGGAATGGACCGACAGCTGTTTCGTACGTGCCGTGATCGAGGGCAATGACGAGATCCGTCCGACCGTGGTCAATTGTGGGATCCGCATCGCTGCCGGCCGTCACCGCGCCTATATGCCGGACTTCCTCGGCGACGGGCGCAGCGGCGGCTGCTCGGCCGGCATGCAGCCGAGCAATCTCGGGTTCCGCCTGGTCCGCGACGATGACTCGCCGCGGCGCGAGCGCGGCTTCTGGGCGGGCATCTGGTGAGGCGGTGCGGCCGCGTCAGCTCCGTGACTGCTGCATGGCCCGCCACAGCCGCTCTGGCGTCGCCGGCATCGGCACGTCGCGGATGCCGAGATCGGACAGCGCGTCGACCAGCGCATTGGCCACCGCCGGAAGCGCGCCGACGCAGCCGGCCTCGCCGGCGCCCTTGACGCCGAGGGGGTTGGTCGTCGTCGGCACCGGATTGCTGCGGATGTGGAACGGCGAAAAATTTTCCGCGCGCGGCATGGCGTAGTCCATGAACGAGCCGGTGAGGAGCTGGCCGGTCGCGTCGAACCGGATGTCTTCGAGCAGAATCTGGCCGACACCCTGGGCGATGCCGCCGACGATCTGCCCGTGCAGCAGCAGCGGGTTGAGCACGGTGCCGACGTCGTCGACCACGCTGTAGCGAATGATCTCGACGGCGCCCGTCTCCGGGTCGATCTCCAGCTCGCACACGTGGCAGCCGTTGGGAAAGTTCTCGACCTCGGCGTTGTAGACGGCGGTGGCAGTCAGGCCGCCTTCCATGTCCTTGGGCAGTTTCGCCGGGTTGGCGGCCTCCTTGGCGACGTCCTTGATGGTCAGCGTGCGGTTGGTGCCGGCGGCGGAAAAGATGCCGTCATGGAAACTCACCGCCGCCGCCTCGACCTTTAGCATGTGGGCGGCGACCGCCTTGGCCTTGGTCATGATCTTGTCGGCCGCCACGTGCAGCGCCGAGCTGCCGATGGTGGCGGTGCGCGACCCGCCGGTGCCTTCGCCAAAAAACACCTGGTCGGTGTCGCCCTGCACGTAGTGGACCTCCTCCGGCTTGAGCCCGAAGCGGTCGCACACGAGCTGCTTGTAGATGGTCTCGTGCCCCTGCCCTTGCGTGATCGAGCCGGACAGGATGGTGACGGCGCCGGAGCGGTCGAAGCGGATTTCCGCACCTTCGAAGCCGGGCGCGGCGGCACGCTCGATGGTGTTGGAGAGACCCAGGCCGCGCAGCTTGCCGCGTTTCCGCGCGGCGGCGCGCCGCGCCGCGAAGCCGGCAGCGTCGGCCAGCTCGAGCGCCATGTCCATGCTGCGCTCGAACGCGCCGCTGTCATAGGTGAACGTGAGCCCGGTCTTGAACGGCATGGCATCGGGCGCGATGTAGTTGCGCCGCCTGAGTTCCGCCGGATCGATGCCGAGCACGTCGGCGGCGAGATCGACCATGCGCTCGATGACGAACGCGGCTTCGGGCCGGCCATTGCCGCGGTAAGGCCGCATCGGGTTGGTGTGGGTGAACACCGCCGTGGCCTCCACGTCCATGGCGGGCGTGCGATAGACGCCGGCGAGCGTCCCGAGATTGCCGGTGAAGGCCGGCATGCCGGTCTGCAGATAGGCGCCGACGTTGACCAGCGAGCGCACGCGCATGCCGAGAAACGTGCCGTCGCGGTCGAGGGCGAGCTCGGCGTCGGTGACGTTGTCACGCGCCTGGGCGTCGCCGAGGAAGGACTCTGAGCGGGTTCCAATCCACTTGACCGGCCGGCCGGTCAGCTTGGCGGCGAGCAGGACCAGCGCCACCTCGTTGTAGACCGCCGACTTCATGCCAAAGCTGCCGCCGATGTCGCCGGCGATCACGCGCAGCTTGCTCTCCGGCACTTTCAGCACGTAGTGCGCGAGGTCCTGGCGGTAGGCATGAGCGCGCTGCAGTGTCGTGTGGAGGGTGTAGCGGCCGTCGGCGGCGTTGTAGTCGCCGATAGAGCCGCGCGGCTCCATGGTGGCGGCGGTGACACGGTTGATGACGAAGCGATGCTGCACCACCTGGTCGGCGCGGGCGAAGGCTGCGTCGGTCGCCGCCTTGTCGCCCTCCTGCTGCACGAAACAGATATTGTCCTCGCAGTCCTCCCACACGCGCGGCGCGCCCGCCTTGACCGCCTCCGCCGTTGCGACCACCGCCGGCAGCGGCTCGTAGTCGACGGCAATCAGTTCCGCCGCGTCCATCGCCTGCAGGCGGGTCTCGGCGACCACGAAGGCCACGTAGTCGCCGACCCAACGCACGCGGTCGCGCACCAGCGCCGGATAGGGCGGACGGTAGAGCGGCGCGCCGTTGCGGCGGCGAAAACCGCCTGGCACCGGCAGGTCGCCGAAGCCCGACGCCTGCCAGTCGGCGCCGGTGAGGACGGCGAGCACACCCGGCGCCGCCCGGGCGGCGCCCACGTCGATCGCGCGGATGCGCGCATGCGCATGGGGCGAGCGCAGCACATGGCCGAACGCCATGCCGGGCAGCACGAAATCGTCGATATAGCGGCCGCCGCCCCGCAGCAGGCGCGGGTCTTCGAACCGCGAAACCGGCTGGCCCAGCGCGAATTCACCCATGGGTCCCTCACATCGTCATGGCCGGGCTTGTCCCGGCCATCCCGCTCAGTTTGGCACGGCTGTGCCCCTTGAAGCGAGATGCGCGGGTCAAGCCCGCGCATAACGACGCAAGGCGACTTGCTGCGAACAGGTCAAGCGCCCGTCACACCTTCCTGCTTGATTTCCCAGGCGGAGCCGCGCCCGCGTGCAGACACGCTGCGCCAGCCCATGCCGCTATACGGGTGGCCGGCGTCCCACGGCACCATGGTGCGTTCCGGCCGCGTGCCGGCGGGATAGAGCGGGAGCATCAGAGAGGTCGCGGCATGGTGCACGATGCCGTTGGACGTTGTGTGATTCTCATGGTGCACATGGCCATAGAACACCGTCGCCTTAAACGGCTTTAACAGCTCCAGCGCCTGATCGCCGTCCGGCGTCCACCAGCCCCAAGGCTTGTACAGTTCGAACAGCGGGCGATGCGTGAACACGACGACCGGCGTGTTGGCCGCCAGCTGCTTGAGATCGGCGGCGAGCCACGCGATCTGTTCCGCCCCCAGCTTCTGATCGGGATCCGACGTGTTGTCGAGCACGACGAAGTGGTAGCCCTTGTGGTCGAACGCGTAGTGCAGCTTGCCAAAGAATTCCTGATAGGCTTCGCCGCGGTCCTTCTGCGCGTCGTGGTCGCCCGGCGCGAAGCGCACGTCCTTCACCTTGAGCGTGGCGATCATGTCGCGCATCTCGGCCATGCGCCGGCGGCGTTCCTTGCCGTCGTCGGTGGTGTGCGTCATGTCGCCCGTGAAGGCGATGAAGTCGGGCGGGCGCGACAGCGCATTGACGGCGGCGATCACTTTCTTGAACGTGCCCGCGCCATCGGGATTGATGGCATCGTCCTTGAAGCCCCAGTGCGTGTCCGCGAGCTGGACGAAGAAGAAATCCTCCGGCGCGGCCGGTGTGGCGGCGCCGCCATAGCCCTGGGCGGCGGCCGGTGGCGCGAGGTGCGAGGCGAACAGAACGCCAACGCCGCCGAGGCCGGCCAAGGCCATGAGCTCGCGCCGATCGAGATCGATTGTCATGATGTTGTCTCCTGATGGGGGTGACGATGGCGGAGACCGTGTCAGCGCCGTAAAAATTTCCGGCCCGCCATCAAGCCGACATCAACAAGAATTGTGCGGCGGCCGGGAATAGAACGGCGCATGACAGAGTCTAGGACCAATTGAACCGGGAAGACGCCGTGAGCCGCGACGGCGACAAGGAGCGTTTCAGGACCGTGGTGGTGCCGCATCTGGCAGATGCCTACGCGCTGGCGCGCTGGCTTACGGGAAACCGCGCCGATGCCGAGGACGTGGTGCAGGACGCATGCCTGCGCGCGTTCCGCGCCATCGGCGGCTTTGCCGGCGTCAATGCCCGCGCCTGGGTGCTGACCATCGTGCGCCACACTGCCTACACGTGGCTCGGGAAAAATCGTCCGGCCTGCCTGATCCCCGTGGAGGACGTTTCCGCGCTCGAGGAGGAACAGGCGCGACACGGCACGATGCCGGACGCGCCGACGCCGGAGACCGCCCTCCTGGCCAAGGCGGACGCCGCCCGCCTGGAGGCCGCGCTCCTGGCGCTGGCCCCGGCCTTTCGCGAGACGTTCGTGCTGCGGGAGATTCAGGGCCTCGACTACCGCGAGATCGCCACCGTCACCGCCGTGCCGGTCGGCACCGTGATGTCGCGGCTGGCGCGCGCCCGCCGCCAGCTCTTCGCGGCGATCGCCCAGGACACGCCATGACCGAACCGCCGCGCGCCGACGACTCCCTGCTCCTGGTGCACGCCTATCTGGACGGCGAACTCGACGCCGCGCGTGCGCTCGAGGTCGAGCGACGCATCGCCAGCGAGCCGGCCTTGGCGGCGGAGCGCGACCGCGTCGCGGCGCTGCGCCGCCTCGTGCACGAGCGGCTGCCGCCCGAGGCCGTTCCGGCCGGCCTGGCGGCTCGCGTCGAACGACTGGCACCACTTCGCCGTGAATCCTCGTGGCGTGCGCTCGCCGCCTCGGTGGCGCTCGCAGCCGTGCTGGGGAGCGGCGTCACCTGGTTTGCGCTGCGCGCCGACCAGACCGACGCGGTGGCGGACCAGGTCGTGGCCAGCCACATCCGCGCCCTCATGGTACAGGCGACCGACGTCAACTCGTCCGACCGCCACACCGTGAAACCTTGGTTCAACGGCCGCATCCCGCAGGCGCCGCGCGTCGTCGATCTGACCCACGAGGGTTTTCCGCTGGTCGGCGGCCGCATCGATGTGATCGGCCGCACGCCGGTACCGACCTTGGTCTATCGCCATCGCCAGCATCTGATCAGCCTAGTGGCGGTTCCGGCGACAGCCGAACCGCCGTGGCAGCACCGCGCCAGCGACGGCTACAACCTGGTGCGCTGGCGTGACGGCGACGTCGCCTACTGGGCTGTCTCCGACCTCGGCGCCGGCGATCTCGACCGTTTCGCCCAGGCGTTCCGCACGGCGCCGAGCGAGCAGTGAAATTGGCGCAATGCACGATCTGCCGCCTTTGGGTACGGTTGGCCCCTCCACCGTCATCCCGGCCGAGCGCGAAGCGCGAGAGCCGGGATCCATGTACCCCTGTCTCGCCTCTGTTCTGATGCCGGGGTCCTTGGATCCCGGGTCTCGCCGCTGACGCGGCTTGCTCGGGATGACAACCGAGAATCCCGCGAGCGCCTCGGTGAAGCGCTACTCACCCGATGCGGATATTGGCCTCGCGCACGACCTTGCCCCAGCGCTCGGTTTCCGCCTTGACGAAGGCGCCGAATTCTTCCGGCGTGTTTTGGCGGAAGTCGACGTTGAGCTGCTGCAGCCGCGCCATGATGTCGGGCTGGCGCAGAGTCGCGTTGAGGCCCTCGTTGAGCCGCGCGACGATGTCCTTGGGCGTGCCGGTCGGCACGAACACACCGTTCCACTCGTAGGCCTCGAAACCCGGCAGCGTGTCCATCACGGCCGGCAGGTCAGGCAGCGTCCCCAGGCGGCCCCTGCCGGTGTGCGCGATCGCCCGCACTGCGCCGCTCTGCACGTGGCCAATCGACGACGCGCCGTTGGAGAAGAAGAACTTGATCTGTCCGCCGATCAGATCGTTGAGCGCCAAGCCTCCGCCGCGATAGGGGATGTGGTTGATTTTTGTACCCGTAGTGTACCGGAACAATTCGAGGCAGAGGTGCTGCAGCGTGCCGTTGCCGGACGATGCGAAGTCGAGCCCGTCGGGCGAGGTTTTGGCCAGCGCGATCAGCTCGGCAACGGTCTTTACCGGCACCGACGGATGTACCAGGAGCAGGTTGGGTACCAGCGAGGCGAGAAAGACCGGCTGGAAATCCTTGACATAGTCGAACGGCAGTTTTGCATAGAGCGATGGGTTCACCGAGAACGCGGTGGCGTCGTAGAGAATGGTGTAGCCGTCGGGATCGGCCTTGGCGGCCGCCGCCTCCCCGATGGTGCCGCCGGCACCGCCGCGGTTGTCGATGACGAACTGCTGGCCCCACATGTCGCTCAGCTTCTGGAACAGGAGCCGGCTCACCGTGTCGGCGCCGCCGGCGGGCGGATAGGGCACGATCACCTTGACGGGCCGGTTCGGGTAGGTTTGCGCCACCGCGGTGCGCGGTAACGCCCCGAGCAGCGCCAGCGCCGATGCCGAACGTAAAACGTCTCGCCTGGATGCGTGCACGACATCCTCCCCTGCTGTTCCCGCCGGGCAGGATAACCGAGCTTTTG
>DATFWC010000062.1:0-4487 GCA_035259885.1 Xanthobacteraceae bacterium | reverse complement strand
CCAGCCGCCCGGCTTGAGCGCCTGCCGGATGCCGGCAAAAATCTTCGCGCGCAGGGCCGGATCGGCGAACTGAAAGAAGATCGCCACAATCACGTCGAACTGCGCGACCGGCCATTCCCATTGCCCGAGGTCGGCCTGCTCGGCGCGCAGCGTGACGCCGCGCTCGGCGGCCAGGGCGCGCGCCTTCATCACGGCGCTCGGCGAGAAATCGATGGTGAGTACGTCGAGGCCTTGCTCCGCCAGCCACACGCCGTTGCGTCCTTCGCCGTCGGCAATCGCCAGCGCGGTCTGGCCCGGCGCCAGCCTGTGCGCCTGGCTGGCCAGGAAGGCATTGGGCGCCGTTCCGAACCAATAGCCCGGCGCGGAGAAGCGCGTTTCCCAGCGGTCCAGATCCGACATGCGACCCATTCCCTCAAAACTGCGACGCAACAGCGTGATTGACGCGGCGGCTGATATCAAGGCGAAATGCAGAACCATGCGCTGAACACATGGGAGACGTCAGGCTTGCGAACAGGCGCCGAATATCTGCGCGCGCTCAACGACGGCCGCAACGTATTCGTCGACGGCGAGCGAGTCGCCGACGTGGCGGCACATCCGGCGTTTCGCCAAGCGGCGCGCTCGATCGCAAAGCTCTACGACATGGCGGGGGAGCCGGAGCTGCGCGCCACCATGACGTTTCCGTCGCCGCAGACCGGCGAGCCGGTGCTACGCGCCTACCAGATCCCGGCGACGCACGCGGATCTCCGCGCGCGGCGCCTGGCGTCGGAAAAGTGGGCGGAGGCCACGTTCGGCCTGATGGGCCGTACGCTCGACCACGTCGCCGGTTTCTTCTGCGGCTTCGCGGCGGCGCCGCAGGTGTTTGCCGCAGCCGGCCAGGAGTTCGCCGACCGTCTCGTGGCGTTCTACCGTCACGCGCGCGACCATCATCTCTATATCAGCTATGCCATCGTTCCGCCGCAGATCGACCGCGCCAAGCCGGCGCACCGGCAGAGCGATCCGGCGCTCTATGCCGGCGTGGTGCAGGAGCGCGACGACGGCATCGTCATCTCCGGCGCGCAGCAGCTGGCCACCGCCGGCCCGCTGTCGGACTGTCTCTACCTGAGCTGCATCCACCCGCTACAGCCAGGCGACGAGAACTATGCAAACGGGCTGGTGGTGCCAATCAACGCGCAAGGGCTAAAACTTTATCCGCGCCGCCCGTTCGCGCCGCGCGCCAGCAACGCGTTCGACTATCCGCTGAGCAGCCGGTTCGACGAGTCCGACTGCTACGTGATCTTCGACAATGTGTTCGTGCCGTGGGAGCACGTGTTCGTCTACCGCCACATCGAGATCTGCCGCGATCAATGGTGGAAGACGCCGTCGCACCTCTACGGCAACCACCAGGCCCAGGTGCGCTACGTCACCAAGCTGCGCTTCATGATCGGGCTGGCACAGCGTATGAACGAGATGACCGGCAACGCCGCCAATCCGGCGGTGCAGATTCTCATGGGCGAGCTGGCCGCCCTGGTCTCGGTCTACGAAACCATGCTGCTGGCGCAGGAGACGGTGGCAACGGTCCAGGACGGCGTGCTGTGGCCGTCGCGCACCGCGCTCTACGCCGCCATGGCGCTGCAGTCGGAGCTCAACGGCCGCATGCTGGAGATCGTGCGCGAGCTGTCCGGCGCGGCCCTGATCACGCTGCCGTCCTCGGCCGCCGATTTTTCCAACCCGGACATGGCGCACGATATCGAGCGCTACATGCGCTCGGCCGCGACCGATGCCAAGAGCCGCGTCGCCGTGATGCGGCTCGCCTGGGATTTTTTGGGTTCGGAATTCGGCAGCCGGCACCAGCAATACGAAAAGTTCTACGGCGGCGCGTCGTTCCTCGTGAAGCAGAACGTCTACCGCAACTTCGATTTCGCCCGCGCCACTGCGCTGGTGGATGCGGCGCTGGCGCTGCCGCCAATCGACGCGCCGTAGGGTGGGTTGAGGCGTCACACTCGGCCGGCGGGCGAAACCGCTGCTTGGCACGCCGAAACCCACCGATGATGAACCGCCGCTGGTGGGTTTCGGCGCGCGACGGTTTGTTCAGCTGCAAGGCCTTCCACGCGCCTCAACCCACCCTACGGCGCGCTTCCCGTCACTTGCGGTCGGCGTCGTGATCGTCGTCGTCGCCGTGGTCGCGGTCGCGGTCGTTGCGCTCGCCAAGACCCGCCTGCTGGCCGTTCGGCCCGAATTCGAGCAGGCGCTGGTTGGGGGTGCAGGTCCAGCTGGCGGCGCTGTTCACGTCGCCGGAGCCCAGGTACTGGGCCTGGCTCGGAAACGGGCACAGCAGCATCGTCCGGTCGACGCCAAGCGCCGGGTTGTTGTTGACGAAATGCGTGGCCGGAATCGCGTCCGGCGCCAGGCCATGTTCGACCCAGTTGTCGAGCACGGTCAGCGTGTCGAACAGGTTCGGCCCGGGCCCGCCGCCGCAATGATGCATGCCGGGCGCCAGGAACAGCCGCATGTTCTTGCGCAGCTCATCGAATCCGCGATTGCGCTGCGCCAGCGCCTCGTAGTGCCGGATCGTACGGAATGCCGGCAGCGCGGGGTCGCTGAAGCCATGATAGACGAGCAGCTTGCGGTCCTGCTTGAGGAACGGCTTGAAATCTTCGGGATCGTCGGCGTCGCCGGCCTCGGTGCGCCGGTCGAACAGCTTGAGTGCGTCCTCGTCGAAGCCGGGCCTGCCCGGGTCGAAGCTGCGCGCGTCGAAATTGGGATCGCGCGTCACGATGTATTTGATCGCGTGGTCCATGAATTGCCAGGAGATCGGCGCCGGGCTGAAGCCCTGGTTGCCCCAGGGCTCGTTGGCGGTGAAGCTCGTCGGCGGAACGAAGCCGGTGGTCCACAGGTCCATGCCATCACCGCCGCCGAGATCGCTGACCGCAGCCCCGGTATAGACGAGCTTCCCGTCCTCGTCGCGTAGCGCTGTGAAATAGGTGGCGAGCGTCTGCCCCTGGTCGGCGGTGAGGCACGTCGGGTCGGCAGCCGTGCAGGTCGGCGTGACCAGCGTCTTTGGATCGAACGCGCATTTGCCCGGATTCTGAATCAGCCCGTCGGCGACTCCGTCCGCTGCGTCGCAGCTCGCCCGGACCGCGGCGTCGATCATCGGCAGCTTGGTGAACGGAATGTAGGCGTTGGGCGAGGCAAGCTGCGTCCTGTGGAAGTGCTGGCCCGCCAGGAGGACGCGCAGGTCGAGGAACGGCGCGCCGGCGATCAGGCCGTCAAAATCCTCCGGGAAGCGCGTCGCCTCCATGTAGGCCATGCGGCCGCCGTTCGAGCAGCCGTTGAAATAGGCGCGGCGGACCGGCGCCTGGTAGAACGACTGCACCAGCCGCTTGCCGGCCGCCGTCACCTGGTGGGTGGCGCGGAAATAATAGTCGGTGATCTTGGCGCGGTCCGGGACGCCCGGCGCGATCAGGGCCCAGCGCGCGTCAGTGCTGGCGCCGAGCTGGTCGTTGGGGTCCAGCCCCTGACCGACGTGCCCGGTGTCGGTGACGATCGTCGCATAGCCCCTGGGCAGCGCCTGCAGGAAGTCGATTGGGTTGGTCGCCGGGTTGAGCGTGCCGGCGAACCCGCCGACGCCGAAGAACAGAAACTTGCCGTTCCACGGGGTCGGCAGCCGCAGCTCGAATCTGGCCGAGCCGTCCGGAGCGCCGAAGCCGGTGGTCTTCACCGTCCCGAGCACGTCGCAGAATTCGGGACTGGCACTGCTTGCCGGCACGTCCACGACAGCCACGATCGTCACGTTGGGGACGGCGAAGCCGGCGAGCGTCGCGGGGTTGCAATTGGGCAGCGCCGCGCTTGCCGGAGCCGCGCCGATGAGCAGGCCAGCCAGCACCAGGCCGGCCGCATGCAATGCGTTGTTCGCGCGCATGACCATCCCTCCCGGAATCCACCCAGTGCGTGAACTCTCGTCCAAATTGCGCTGTCGCGCAACGGTTGAGGCGGCAAGTCAGGGGCGCTACGGACGAGGGTCGTCCGGCGGGCCGCGGCGCCGATCGCGCATGCTCTCCAGCAGCGACGTGCGCAGCAGGAACGCGCGGTGGGCGACGGGATCGTCCGCCGTGCGGCGTAGGAATGCGAAGCCCGCCTCGCGTGCCGCCGGATCCTTTTCCTCGAGCCGCTTCTTGTTGGCAATCGTCTGCAGCTGCACATACTCGATATTGATCGGCCGCCGCCGCTGATCGTAGAGGCCGAGCACCTCGTCCGGCTCGCCCTCGCGCAGGACGCGGCCGAGCAGGCCGGCCAGTTCCACGGCATCGTGAATACCGCAATTGAGACCCAATCCGCCGATCGGATTGTTCACGTGGGCTGCGTCGCCCGCCAGAAAGGCGCGTCCCTTGGCGAACGTGGCGGCGACGCGTTGATGCACGTTGTAAAGGTTGCGGTGGACGACCGGATAGGACCCGGCCTTGGGAAAGAATTTTTGCAGCCGCCGTTGCACCGAATCTTCGTTGAGCACC
>DATFWC010000061.1:0-8555 GCA_035259885.1 Xanthobacteraceae bacterium | reverse complement strand
TGATCCTGGCGTGGGCGTGGGGCGAGCGGATGAACCAGGCATAGGCCTCGCCCGGACGGTGGAAATCGTCGGTGTAGTGGCCCTTCCCGGTGACGAACCGGATGTCTTCCTTGCGCCGCACCGCGGCGCCGATCCCGGTCGCACTCATGAAGTCCTCCCTTTTATGATTTTGCTTTTTTGTTCTTGTTCGCTCCTATTCGGCGGCCTGCTGCGTCGGCGCTCCGCCTCCCATGGCCCGCGCGCCGGCGGCGATCGCCTTGACGATGTTGTGGTAGCCGGTGCAGCGGCAGAGATTGCCGTCGAGCTCGTGCCGGATGGTCTTTTCGTCGAGCTCGTGCCCCTTGCGGCGGACGATATCGAGCGCCGACATGATCATGCCGGGGGTACAGAACCCGCATTGCAGGCCGTGGTTCTCGCGGAACGCCTCCTGCATGGGGTGCAGCTTGTCGCCGGTGGCGACCCCTTCGATGGTCAGGACATTGGCGCCGTCCACCGACAGCGTGAGCAGGGTGCAGGACTTCATGGCGACGCCGTTGACGTGGACGACGCAGGCGCCGCATTGCGACGTGTCGCAACCCACATGCGTGCCGGTGAGGCGCAGGTTCTCGCGCAGGAATTGCACCAGCAGGGTGCGCGGATCGATGTCGGCGATGACCGGCTTACCGTTCACCGTTAGCGACACGGCAGGCATGGGAATCCTCCTCGATGGACGCAAAATGGTCGCGATTGAGCACCGATCAGCGGAGCCGACCGGCTTCGGGGGCGAATTTGCGTCGATTTTGCCCCGATCCCGTGTATTGAAGCAAGAACAAGTCTGAACCCGGCCTGCCATCACGGTCAAGACCGGGCGCGGTCGCGCGATCGCCGGTAACCCGTCACGTGCCCTGCACGGTGGCTGCAAACTTGGCAAAGAACTGGTCGGCGAGCTTTTTGGCGGCGCCGTTGACCAGGCGCTGGCCGATCTGCGCCAGCTTGCCGCCGATCTGCGCCTCGACGTTGTAGCTCAGCAGCGTGCCGCCATCCTGGGCTTTCAGCGTCACGACCGCGCCGCCTTTGGCAAAACCCGCAACGCCGCCATCACCTTCGCCGGAGATCTTATAGCTGTTTGGCGGGTCGAGATCGCTCAGCCGGACCTTGCCTTTGAAGCGCGCCTTGACCGGCCCGATCTTGTTGGTGGCGACCGCCTGGAACTCGGTATCCGACAGCTTTTCCAGGGACTCGCAACCCGGGATGCAGATCTTGAGCACCTCCGGGTCGTTCAGTTTCGCCCACACCGCCTCCTGCGCGGCCGGCAACTGAACCTCGCCGTTCATGACCATGGCCATGCTGCGTCTCCTGTCCCACGCCAAAAATGATCTCTCGACTTACTGCCCCGCAAGCCACCTGGAAAGCACATTTTGCCCGAGCTTTTCGATTGGCGGCGCGCGGCCAGCGGATTATGGGTGTGGGCCCCCATGCTCGACCCACTCGGCTCTTCCCTGCTCGGCCCGCTGTTCGCAAGCGCCACCATGCGGGCGCTGCTCGCCGACCGCGAGCGGCTGCAGCGCATGCTCGACGTCGAGGCGGCGCTGGCGCGCGCCGAGGCGGCCGTCGGCGTGATTCCGCAACAGGCGGTTGCGTCGATCGTGGCCGCCTGCCGCGCCGAGCATTACGACCTGGCAGCGCTGGGCGACGCCGCGGTCGATGCCGGCAATGTCGCGATCCCACTGGTCAAGGCGCTGACCGCCGAGGTCGGCAAGAAGGACAAGGAAGCGGCGCGCTACGTCCATTGGGGCGCCACCAGCCAGGACATCATCGATACGGCGCTCGTGCTCGACCTGCGCGCCGCCATCGACGCGCTGCGCGCCGATCTCGACCGCGCCATCGCGGGATTTGCGGCGCTGGCCGAGCGCCACCGCCACGTCGCCGCCGCCGGCCGCACCTGGCTGCAGCAGGCGCTCCCCATCCCGCTGGGCCTGAAGTTTGCCGGCTATGCCGCGGCGCTCGGCCGCTCGCGCGCCCGCCTCGTGCGCCTGCGCACAGAGGCGCTGGTGCTGCAGTTCGGCGGCGCTGCCGGCACGCTGGCCGCGCTCGAGCATGACGGGCTGAAAGCGGCGGAGCGCATGGCGGCGGAACTCGCGCTCGGCGTTCCCGACGCGCCCTGGCACAGCCATCGCGACCGCCTCGCCGAGCTCGCGGCAGCGCTGGCCATCCTGGCCGGAACCTGCGGAAAGATCGCCCGCGACGTGGCCCTGCTGATGCAGACCGAGGTCGCTGAAGCCTTCGAGCCGGCCGCGGAGGGACGCGGCGGCTCCTCGACCATGCCGCAGAAGCGCAACCCAGTCGGCGCGGTGGCGGCGCTGGCGGCCGTGACGGTGGCGGCCAATCTGGCCGCCACGATCCTCAATGCGCAGGTGCACGAGCACGAGCGCGCCACCGGCGCGTGGCAGGCGGAATGGCCGGTCTATCCGGCGTTGGCGCTCGTCACCTCCGGGGCGCTGCACGCGGTCGCCGACATCGCCGAAGGTCTCACCATCGATGCGGAGCGCATGCGCCAGAACCTCGACGCGACCGGTGGACAGATCATGGCGGAGGCGGTCACATTCGCGCTCGCGCGCAAGCTCGGCAAGCAGGAGGCGCATCACCGCATGGAGGCGGCGGCAAAGAAGGCCCGCAACGAGAAGCGGCATCTCAAGGACGCGCTCACCGCCGACGCGGGCGTGACGCAGCACCTCAAGCCGGCCGAGATCGAGGACCTGTTCGATCCCCTCGCCTACCAGGGCGTGGCCCAGGCCTTCATCGACCGTCTCATTGCATCGACCAGATCCTAAATAATCGAGGAACCCTCCATGCCGATGATCGAATCCGACGGCTGCCAGCTCCATGTCGACGTGCAGGGGGACGCGGACGCGCCGGTGCTGATGCTGTCGAACTCGCTCGGCACCACGCACCGCATGTGGGACGACCAGGTCAAGCCGTTCACCCAGCATTTTCGACTGGTGCGCTACGACCGCCGCGGACACGGCCAGTCCGGCGCCCCCAAGGGCCCCTACACGATGGAGCAGCTCGGCCGTGACGTGCTGGCGATCATCGACGCGCTGGACATCGCGAAGATCAACTGGTGCGGGCTGTCCATGGGTGGCATGGTCGGCATGTGGCTCGGCGCCAACGCGCCCGAGCGCATCAACAAGCTCATTCTGTCCAACACGGCGGCCTATTTTCCCGACAAGACGCTGTGGAACGACCGCATCCGCACGGTGCGCGACAAGGGCTTGGCCTCCATCGTGAACGCCAACATGGAGCGCTGGTTCACCAAGGATTTTCGCGCCCGCGCGCCGCAGGCCATACAGCGCATGGCCGATATGTTCCAGACGACGCCGCTGGAAGGCTATGTCGGCTGTTGCGAGGCGGTGCGCGACATGGACCATCGCGACCTCCTCAGCCGGATCACGCTGCCCACCCTGATCATCGCCGGCCGCCACGATCCCGCCACTACGGTGGAGAACGCGGAGTTCATCCGCAGCCGCATTCCGCGCGCCGCCCTGACGCTGCTCGACGCGGCGCATATTTCCAATGTCGAGCAGCCGCACGACTACGCCGAGATCGTGCTCGGCTTCCTGCTGCAGAAGTAACCCGGGAGATTCTTAGATGGACGACAAGGAACGCTACGGGCGCGGCATGGCGGTACGGCGCAAGGTCCTGGGCGCCGCCTGGGTCGATCGCGCCAACGCGCGCAAGACCGCCTTCACGGAGGAGTTCCAGGACTTCATCACCCGCTGCGCCTGGGGCGAGGTGTGGACGCGGCCGCATTTCGACGAACGCACGCGCCGCATCCTGGTGATCGGCACCACGATCGCGCTCGGCCGCTGGGGGGAGTTTCAGCTCCACGTCCGCGCCGCCCTGACCGAGGGCGGTTTTTCCGCCGACGACATCAAGGAGATCATCCTGCAGCAGGCGGTCTATTGCGGCGTGCCGGCCGCCAACCACGCCTTCAAGGAAGCTGCGGAGATCCTGGCGGAAGTGGCAAAGGCAAAGGGGGGTTGACGGCCGGCGCCAGCGCGGCGCCTGCGTGCGCGGGCGCAGCGCTCGCCTGGGCCTGATCGCCACGGGCAAAGGTCGCGAGCCCGCTCGCCATCACGCACAGCATCAGTTCGCCGAGCGCGCCGAGCCTTGGCTCCGGCTCCATCACCACCGGCGCGACCGCGACGATCGACGCAATGGCCGACAGCAACAGGGCAGCGTTCAGCATCCCGTCGCTGATCCTGTCTCGGCGCACGCGTTCGTAAGCCGCATAGAGCAGCACGAGTAGAAGCCAGATCCCGAGAAACAGCCGCGCGACCACCAGCACCACCGCAAGCGCCCAGGTGGCTTCGGGCGACAGCGACAGATGGTTGGCAAAGGCCAGGATGGCCTCGCCGATGCGCGGCGTGCCGAGATCGAGCAGCGGCCGGGTCATGGCGGCGAGCGCGCTCGCGATCCATACGAGCGAGAGCAGCAGCACCATGGCGCAGGACAGAATCCGCGCCGTGCCGCGCAGGGCTCCCATCAGGGCGCGCCGGCGCGCCAGAAACCACGCCGGCGGATCAGGCAGATGGATGAAAGTCTTGAGGTTGACGCCGCTTTTTTTCATGGCGCAGCCAACCACGACGGGTGGGGCGCCGCAAGAATATGGTTGTTTAATCGTTAACACCGACGAGTTCCCGCCCTCACCCGCCGCGGCCGGCGCGGAATTCCTGCGGCGTCATGCCGGTCTGCTTGCGGAAAAAGCGGGCGAAATGCGACTGGTCGGAAAACGCCAGGTCGTAGGCGATCTCGTGGATCGGCTGGGCGGTGAACACGAGCTGGCGCTTGGCCTCGGTGAGCACTCTTTGGCGGATGAGATGGCCGGCCGTCACCCCGGTGGCGCGCTTGACATGGTCGTTGAGCCGGTCGGACGTCATGGCGAGCTTGGCAGCATAGAAGCCGAGCAGCCGCTGCTGGCGGAAATGCGCCTCCACCAGGCGCCGCAGCGATTCCACCGTGGCGTCGGCGGGTTTGAGCGTCACGCTGCCCGAGCGCGCGCGGCTCTGCGCCAGCCGCCACACCTCGATGGCGATCAGCGCCAAGAGGCCGCGCATGGCGATGCGAAAGCCGTCGCGCGCCAGGAAACGTTCCTCGTGCAGGTCGGCGCACAGGGCGGAGAGCCGGATGATCTCGCCTTCGCTGGCCAGCGGCACCACCGGCTCGGCGGAGAGCGCCTTGAGCCGCGCCAGCGCCTCGCCCGTGCGTTCGCCCAAAGCTTCGGCCACGTCCTCGGTGAAGCTCACCACCCAGCCGTCGGTGACCTGCGGCGTGAAGCGGAAGCCGTGCGCGGTGGTCGGCGCCACCAGGATGGCGGCGGGCGCCGCAAACCCGAGCGTGGTCGCCTCAAAGATCATCTCGCCGCCGCCGCGCTCGATCACCAGGATCTGGAACAGGTTGCGATGGCGGTGCGCGCGGATGGTCCAGTCGTGAATGGAGGAGCGCGACGCAATCGTCTCGATATGGATGAAGTCGAATGCCTGATCGTCAGGCGGATCGCCGTAGAGATGAAACAGAGGCAGGCCCGGCTGGCTACGCATGGCCTGGCAAGGATAGACCAATCTGCGGGCGGGCGGGAACGCCGTCCGCCACGTTGTTCGCTGCTTAAACCCGACCAAGATTTCCAGTTGGCGTGATGCCCCTGCTCCACTGCCGAGTCGGCCGCCACCCTTCGAGACGGCCGCCTGCGGCGGCCGCCTCAGGATAATCAGCCCGAGCGTTGCTTGCCCTTGTCCGTCTGGCCCGAGTGTTCGCCCATCTGCGACAGCTCGGCTTCTTTCTCCTTTTCCTGGCGCGCTTCCTTCTGGCCGAGGTTTGCCCCCTGCTGCTTTTTCCCTTTTTCGTCTTTCTGGTCGAATTGCTTGCCCATTGTGGCCTCCGGGATTTGGCCTCCCGGAGAACAACGCAGGCGGCCGCCAGATCGTTTCGGGCGGAATTTGCCGCAACGGGCGGCGTCACACCCGCTTGTAGGCCCGCTCGTGGTAGACCAGCGCCTCGCCGGCGCCGCCGAGCCGCACGGCCTCGACCACCCCGAAAATCACGTCATGGCTGCCCACGCTCTTGATCTCGCTCACCCGGCAGTCGAATGCCACGACCGCCGAGGCGAGCACCGGCGACCCGGTGGCGAGCGTCATCCATTCGCCGGACGCGAAGCGCTCGTCGCGATTGCCCGTGCGGCCGGCGAACAGGTCGGCGATGTCCTCCTCGCCGGCGCGCAGCGTGTTGACGCAGAACACGCGGTTGGCATTGAGCAGCGGCGCCGAGATGCTGCGGCGGTTGAGGCAGACCAGGAGCGTCGGCGGAGCATCGGAGACGGATGCGACCGCGGTCGCCGTGAAGCCGGTGCGGCCGGCCGGGCCGGCGCTGGTGACCACGTGCACGGCGGCGCCGAGCCGGCTCATCGCTTCGCGGAACGTCGCGCCGTCGACGCTCTTGAGCGAGTCCGGCGCGATCGCCTCGAAGGCGCCGGCCATGGCGTCGTCCGGCCGCTGGTCGATCCAGTTCATGTAAATCAGTCTATCATTCGGCGCTGCTTGCGCGAGGGCTGCCGCGCCGGCGTGGCCGCACTGCCGGTGCCAGACGCCAAACTCCCCTGCGCGGCGTCGCCGGGATTGATCCAGGTCGGATCGATCCAGCCGTCCTCGTCGTAGTCGGCCATGCATTCCTCGGCCAGCGCCACCATGCGGTCGAGTGCGCCGGAACCGCGCGCGTTCCACAGCGCCTGGATGCGGATGTCCTCGTGGTTGCCGGCGTAGTTCATCTCGTAGAGCTCGTGGCGGCCGCCGAACTCGGTGCCGATGGCATCCCACAGGAGCTTCATGATCTTGATGCGCTCCTTGTAGCCGATGCCATGCGAGCCGCGCACGTAGCGGGCGAGATACTTGTCGATCTCGGGATTCTTGAAATCCCTGGCCGAGGACGGGAGGTAGATCAGGGCCGAGGCCATCAGCTTGTCGACGATCTCGCGCACGCGGCGGTAGGCATCGCCGGCGAACACGCGGTAGCTGGCGCCCGACTGGGCGTTGGGGAGCACGCTGTCGCCGACCCAAGGCACCGGATTCATCGCCATTGCGTCGGAGATCGCCCAGAACAGGTTGCGCCAGGCGATGACCTCGCCGAGCAGCGCCTGGTTGCCGCGAAACTCGTCCGAGCCGATCGTGCGCAGCGCCTTGGCGATGACGCCAACCAGGAAGTCGAGCTTGACCGCCAGCCGGGTGCAGCCCTGGAACTGGAAGCCGTGGAGGAAGCCGGAGCGCGGATAGAAGATCTTGATCTTCTCGATGTCGCGGCAGATGAGCACGTTCTCCCACGGCACGAAGGCATTGTCGAACACGAAGATGGCGTCGTTCTCGTCGAAGCGCGACGACAGCGGATAGTCGAACGGCGTGCCCAGCAGGCTCGCCGCCATCTCGTAGGACGTGCGGCAGATCAGCTTGACGCCCGGCGTATTCATCGGGGTGATGAACATCACCGCCATGTCGGGGTCGTGCAGCGGCATCGCGGCATTCTGGCCGAGGAAATTGTAGTGGGTCAGCGCCGACGAGGTCGCCACCACCTTGGCGCCCGACACATAGATGCCGGCGTCGGTCTCCTTCTGGATGGTGATGAAGACGTCCTTGACCTGCTCGGCGGCGCGGTCGCGGTCGACCGGCGGATTGACGATGGCGTGGTTCATGAACAGGACGTAGTCCTGGGCGCGGCGATGCCAGGCCTTGGCGTTGGGCGCGAACTGGCCGTACAACTCGTCGTTGGTGCCGAGCGTGTTCATCAGCGACGCCTTGTAGTCCGGCGTGCGCCCCATCCAGCCGTAGGTCATGCGCGCCCAATGGGCGATGGCGTCGCGCTGGCCGACCAAGTCCTCGCGCGAGCGCGCGATGCGGAAGAAACGGTGGGTGAACGTGCCAGTTCCGGTGTCGACCGGACAGGTGAGCACGTCGCGCTGCGCCGGGTCGTGCAGCGCGTCGTACAGCTTGGCGAGCGAGCGCGCGGCGTTACGGAACGCCGGATGCGTCGTCACGTCGTCGACGCGCTCGCCGTAGATCCATACCTCACGTCCGTCGCGCAGGCTCTCGAGATATTCGGCGCCGGTGAAGGGCCGCGGCTTGCCGGCGATGACGTCCTCGGGCTTGCTCATGCGCAATCTCCGGCGCCGCTTCGCGGCGCAAAAAGGTCCGCCGCCAAGGTAGCAACCCGGGATGGCTGGAACAATTAAGGCCCGTTTGGAGCGGCTATGATGTTTTGACGCTGCCGACCGGGCTTGTCGGCTTCTCGCCGCCGACGGCGCGCTGCTCGCTGCCGGCGCGCTCACGTGCGACCGTGCCGTCGTTGCGGAACGGCTGCGTCAGCAGGCGGTCGAGACGCAGCTCTCCCGGGTTGCGGAACAGCGGAATGCCGATGGTCATGCCGTCATGGCCGGCCTCGGGCTGCGGCCGGTAGGTGCCGAACAGGCGGTCCCACCAGGGCAGATTGAACCCGAAATTGCTGTCGGTCTCGCGCCGCTCGATC
Organism: Xanthobacteraceae bacterium; assembly: GCA_035259885.1. GTDB lineage: Bacteria > Pseudomonadota > Alphaproteobacteria > Rhizobiales > Xanthobacteraceae > DATFWC01. Next base: position 11 of record DATFWC010000061.1, on the reverse strand, counting down.
GAGTGGTGCAC
>DATFWC010000060.1:0-7519 GCA_035259885.1 Xanthobacteraceae bacterium | reverse complement strand
TGGATGAAGTTGCTGCGATAGCGGCCGACGCCGCCGAGCTCGGGCTGCTGCAAGGCCCAGGCATGCAGCGTGGCCGGGCTCACGCCGGCGATGCGGATGTCGGCGGCCTTGCAGTGGATGTGCTGCGATCCGTCGCCGGCGAAGCCGCCGCGCCTGCTGCGGCGGTTGCCGTAGACGCCACGGTTATAGGACAGTGAGCGGTAGCCGGAGACAACCTCGACGGTGTTGTCGAAATGCAAGGCGGCGCGCCGCAGCACCGCCCGCAGCGGCTCGGGGAAGGGCCGGCCGTCGGGGCAGGTCAGGTGCACCTGCGGCCCAGCGGCCACGATCAAGCTCTCGACATAGGTCTTGAAGATGTTGCCCAGACTCGCCAGCGGCCGCATCGCCTCGGTGCCGATGCGGGCGGCCAGCTCGAACGGCGCCGGCACGTCGGCGGTGGCGGTGCCGGCCTCGACCTGCGCGCGCAGCTCGGTCACCTGCCCGAGTTTGACGAAAGCGACGTCGAGCTCGTCGCGGGTGAGCGGCGATACTTCGAGCTGGACCAGCGTCACGCCGCGGCGCGCCATGTCGATCTGTGCGGCGGCCTCGCGCGGCAGGCCGATCATCCCGCGCCGCAGCTTCGACGACGCGCGTTCGTTGATTTCGACCACGACCGATTTGCCGTTGCGGCGGTTCACCACCTTCACGATCGAGCCGAACGGCAAGGTGCGGTGCGCGGCTTTCAGGTCGACGTTGTCGAATTTCTCGGCGCTCGCCACCACCCTGGCGGAGTTGTAGAGGTTTCCGTCGTCGACATGGGGGCGGGCGTGGGCGGCCGTTGCCGTCAGCACAAGACAAGCGCAAGTGGCAGCGGCCGCGCGTGCGCGCGGCAACAGCATGACGTCTCCCCTCGTCGTTTCGAAGTGCTGCGGCCGTTTTCGATGAATGGCGTGAAACGCCGCCGCCGCAGTGAACAAAACCGCTATCGCAAATTCACGCTGCCGGCGCTACGGAAACCAAAAATCAACCTTATCCTGAAAGCTGAACGGTCAAGGTTAATGCAGCGGGAACAGCAGTAGATTTGAATTATTTGCGCGCGCTAAGACGACGCCCGCGCACGCACCTCAACCGCAGCGCTCGCCTTGCGCACGCCAGAAATGCCCTGACGCGTGACTACTCCGCGGCATGCGCCTTGGCCGCCGGCGGCATCCAGCGCAGCACCGGCTGGCGGGCGGCACGCGTCTCGTCGAGGCGGCGCCGCGGTGCATAGCGCGGCGCTTCGGTGAAGCGCGCCCGGTCGCCGCGCCGCACTGCGAGCGCGAGGTCGCGCAGCGTGGCGATGAACAGGTCGAGCGAGGCCTTGCTCTCCGACTCGGTCGGCTCGATCAGCATGGCGCCGTGCACCACCAGCGGGAAATACACCGTCATCGGATGGTAGCCTTCGTCGATCATCGCCTTGGCGAAGTCGAGCGTGGTGACGCCGGTGCCGTCGAGCCAGGCATCGTCGAACAGCACTTCGTGCATGCAGGGACGGTTGCCGTAGGGCAGCGACATCAGGTCGGCCAGCCCGGCGCGCACGTAATTGGCGTTGAGCACCGCGTCCTCGGCGGCCTGGCGCAGGCCGTCGGAGCCGTGCGACAGCATGTAGGCGAGCGCACGCACATACATGCCCATCTGGCCATGGAACGCGCACAGGCGGCCGAACGGCGTTTGCCCGCCGGCGTCGTCGGCGTGCTCGACATAACGCCAGCCATGGGCATCGACGGCCACATAGGGCACCGGCATGAAGGGCGCGAGCGCGGCCGAGAACACCACCGGTCCAGCGCCCGGGCCGCCGCCACCGTGCGGGGTGGAAAACGTCTTGTGCAGGTTGAGGTGCATGGCGTCGATACCGAGATCGCCCGGCCGCAGCTTGCCCATGATGGCATTGAAATTCGCCCCGTCGGCATAGACGAAGGCGCCGGCCGCATGCACGGCCTCGGCGATCGCCGCGATGTCGCGCTCGAACAGCCCACAGGTGTTGGGATTGGTCAGCATGATGGCGGCGACCTCGCCCGACAGCTTCCGCCGCACCTCGCCGGCATCGACAGTGCCGTCCGCACGCGCCGGCACCGGCTCGACACGGTAGCCGAGCAGCGCCGCGGTGGCCGGATTGGTGCCGTGCGCCGATTCCGGCACCAGGATGCAGGCGCGGCGCTCATTGCGCGCCGCCAGCGCCGCCTTGATGGCCATCATGCCGCACAACTCGCCGTGCGCGCCGGCCTTGGGCGACAGCGCCACCGCCGGCATGCCGGTGAGCTCGGTGAGCCAGCGGGCGAGTTCGCGAATGAGCTCGAGGGCGCCCGCAACCGTCGACAGCGGCTGCAGCGGATGGATGTCGGCAAAGCCGGGCAGCCGCGCCATCTTTTCGTTGAGGCGCGGGTTGTGCTTCATGGTGCACGAGCCGAGGGGAAACGGCCCCGAGTCGATGCCGTAGTTGTTGCGCGACAGGCGCACGTAGTGACGTACCGTTTCCGGCTCGCTGAGGCCCGGCAGCCCGATCGGGGCGTTGCGCTCCAGCGCCCCGAGGCGCGGCGCAAACGTGTCCGGCTCGTCGAAATCGACACCGCACACGTCGGGGCGGCCGATCTCGAAGATCAGCGCTTCCTCGATGCGCAGCGCGCGGTTGCCGGTAAAGGTTGTCGGCGCGGTCGAGCCGCCTTCCCCGGTGCCGGTCGGACGGCCCTGGCGATTCAGCATGCCAGTGACTCCATCGATGTGTCTGCATGGCCAGCGCAGCTTGCTCCACCTCGCCCCGCGCGCGGGGAGAGAGCCTGCCCCGGACTTGATCCGGGATCGACTCGCGAGCGGAGCGTGAGCGAAGCGAAGCAAGTCGGGTGAGGGGGCGATTCCACAGGCTCAGACTCGCGGAAACGCCCCCTCACCCGGATTCCATCGCTCCGCTTTCGCTTCGCTCGGAATCCGACCTCTCCCCGCACGCGGGGGGAGGTGAGGAGCCCGTTGCACGCCATCGTCACGACAGCACCTCCTGGAGCGCATCCGCGTAGGCGGCGCAGTCCTGCTCGGTATTGAGCTCCGTCGCGGCCACCACGATGAGGTCGGCCAGTTCGCGCCGTGCGGGCGCGAGACGGGAGTACGGCACGCCGCCGAGCACGCCCCGCCCGGCCAGCTGCTCGACCACGCGCGCGGCATCGCCCGGGACGCGGATGGTGAATTCGTTGAAGAACATCTCGTTGAGCAGCGTGACGCCCGGCACCTTGGCAAGGCGGCCGGCCAGCCCCACCGCGTTGGCGTGATTGATGCGCGCCAGCCGCCGCAAGCCGGCCTCGCCGAGCAGCGTGAGGTGGATCGTGAAGGCGAGTGAACACAGGCCGGAATTGGTGCAGATGTTCGACGTCGCCTTCTCGCGGCGGATGTGCTGCTCGCGCGCCGACAGGGTAAGCACGAAGGAACGCCGGCCTTCGGCGTCGACCGTCTCGCCGGCGAGCCGCCCCGGCATCTGCCGTACGTATTTCTGTCGCGTGGCGAACAGGCCGACATAGGGCCCGCCGAAGGTCAGCGGATTGCCGAGCGACTGGCCCTCGGCGACCACGATGTCGGCGCCCATCTGGCCGGGCGGAACGACGAGCCCGAGCGAGACGGTCTCCGTGACCACGGCGACCAGGAGCGCGCCGGCGGCGTGCGCAGCCTGCGCGACGGCACGCAGATCGTGCAGATGGCCGAACACGTCGGGCGTCTGCACCACGACGCACGACGTCTCGCCGTCGATCAGCGCAGAAAGATCCTCGCGGCCATACGGCTGCGGCGCCGCCGCCACGACGGCGTCGTCGGCAAGCCGCGACACCGTCGCGATCGTGTCGCGGTAGTGCGGATGCAGGTTACCGGCGAGCACCGCCTTGCGCCGCTTGGTGATGCGGTGCGCCATCAGCACAGCCTCGGCGGCGGCGGTCGAGCCGTCATACATCGAGGCGTTGGCCACCTCCATGCCAGTGAGCATCGCCACCTGGGTCTGGAACTCGAACAGGTATTGCAGCGTGCCCTGGGCGATCTCCGGCTGATACGGCGTGTACGAGGTCAAAAATTCGGAGCGCTGGATCAGGTGGTCGACGGTCGCCGGCAGGTGATGCCGATAGGCGCCGCAGCCGACGAAGAACGGCACGTCGCCGGCCGCGACATTCTGGTCCGCCATGCCACGGAGCACATGCTCGACCTCGATCTCGCTGCGACGCCGCGGCAGGTGGGGCAACGCGCGCGCGAGCCGCTCGGGCGGCACGTCGGCGAACAGGTCATCGATGCGCGCGACGCCGACACGCGCCAGCATCTCGACGCGGTCCTGTTCGGTGAGCGGCAGGTAGCGCATTGGCTTCCTTCGGGCGAGTAGTGAATAGTGAGCAGTGAGTGGAGCTCAACTCACCCACCACTCACTATTCACGACTCACCAACTATTCGATTGTTTCCAAGAACGCCTTGTACTGCTCCTCGTTCATCAGGTCGGCGAACTCGGCCGCATTCGCCAGCCGGAGCTTGAGGAACCAGCCGCCGCCTTCGGCATCCTCATTGACCTTGTCGGGCGCGCTTTCGAGCTCGGAATTGACCGCGATCACCTCGCCTGCCATGGGGGCATAGACCTCGCTCGCGGCCTTGACGGATTCCACGACCGCGATTTCCTGGCCCTTGCCGATGCTCTTTCCGATCGGCGGAAGCTCGACATATACGACGTCGCCGAGCTGTCCCTGGGCATAGTTGCTGATGCCGACCGTGCCGGTATCGCCATCGACGCGGACCCACTCATGATCCTTTGTGTAACCTATGCTGGCCATGCGGATACCCCTGATCTGCCCTGCCGGGACGCATACCAGATTCCGGCTGTCGGCGCGCGCGCCGCAAGCATCGCCACATAGCGAACGGAGCGCCCCATGGCCAATGCGCAACGCCCCTCCCCGATTGTAGCGGGCCTGACCTGCCGCTGCCCGCAATGCGGTCAGGGGAAGCTGTTCAATGGCTTCCTGACGCTGGCGCCAAAATGCGAAGCCTGTGGGCTCGACTTCGCATTCGCCGACGCCGGCGATGGGCCAGCCATATTCGTCATCCTGCTCGCCGGCTTCGTTGTGGTCGGCCTCGCCCTCGTCGTCGAGATTCTGTATCAGCCGCCGCTGTGGCTGCATGGCCTGCTGTGGGCGCCGTTGATCCTGCTGGTCACGCTCGGACCGCTGCGGCCCTTCAAGTCCATCCTCATCGCGTTGCAGTACCATCATGATGCGGCGGAAGGCCGCTTCGACCAGGGCGGTGGTGTCGACCGCGGAGGCAGACGATGACGGCTGCGCGCCTGCTTCGCAGCCTGGTGGTGCCGAGCGTGACGGCGCTCGCCGCGCTGGCCGCGCTCATCTGGCTGGGCACCTGGCAGCTCGAGCGCAAGGCATGGAAGGAGGCCTTGATCGCTACGCTGACGCAGCGACTGGTGGTGGCGCCGGACAATCTGCCGCCGCCGGCGGCCTGGGATCGGCTCAACCGGGACGGCGACGAGTTCCGCCGTGTCACCTTCGCGGCCGAGTTCCTGCATGACCGCGAGGCCCTCGTGTACACGGCAGGGTCGAGCCTGCGTGGCGACGTCTCGGGCCCGGGCTACTGGGTGTTCACGCCGGCGCGGCGCGCGGACGGCAGCCTGGTCATGGTCAACCGCGGCTTCGTGCCGGAAGGCCGGCAGGACCCGGGCAGCCGCGCCGCCGGACAGACGTCCGGCACCGTCCAGATCGTCGGCGCCCTGCGCTGGCCGGAAGCGCGCGGCCTGTTCACGCCGGCCGACAATCCCGAGCGGAACCTGTGGTTCGTGCGCGATCACCTGGCGATCGCCGCCGCCAAGGGTGTTGGCCCGGTGGCGCCGTTCTTCATCGACCAGGAGGCGCCGGTGCCGGATGGCGGCCTGCCGCGCCCGGGAAAGCTCACGCCCAATCTCCCCAACAACCACCTGCAATACGCGCTGACGTGGTACGGGCTGGCGCTCGTGCTCGCCGTGCTGTTCCTGATCTGGGTGCTGAGCCCGACGTACCGCGCGCGACGCGAGGCGGGAACGCCCGAGCAGATGTAAACCATGTCAGCGCGCGACCAGGGCCTCGCGCCCTGCCAATTGCGCGCGTCGTGGATTTATGTCGTATAACGCGCAAGCCCGCGTGGCGTGGTCAAAGGGGTTCGGGAGGGAAGATGTCAAGCCTTCGTGTAAAGGTTGCGGCGCTGGCGACGATCATCGCCGGCGCGACGTTCGCGGCGCCGGCCGGGGCGCAGACCATCGAGCTGAAAATCTCGCATTTCATTCCGCCCAATCACACGTTTCACAAGTGGGTCTCGGCGTGGTCGGAGAAGCTGACCAGGGAGTCCGACGGCCGGCTGAAGTTCTCCATCTATCCCAACGGCCAGCTGGTCGGCCCGCCCAATCGCCAGTTCGACGCCGCGCGCAATGCCATCACCGACATGGCCTTCGTGCTGCACGGCGTCACGCCGGGCCGCTATTCGCTGACCGAACTCGGCAACCTGCCATTCACCTGGCCCAAGGCCGGCTCGGGCAGCGCCACCACGTCGCGCCGTCTCGCCGAGCTTGCGCCGACCTATCTCGCCAAGGAGCACCAGGGCCTGCGCATCCTGTTCGCCGCCGTGGCCAACCCGGTGATGTTCTATTCCAAGGTGCCGATCAAATCGATCGACGACTTCAAGGGCCTCAAGATCCGTTACGCCGGCGTGCAGAACAAATATCTGCTCGACGCGCTGGGTGCGACGCCGCTGCTGGTGCCACCGCCCGAATCGCAGGACGCGCTCGCCAAGGGCATCGTCGACGTGGCGATGTTCCCGCACGAGGCGGCCCTGGCTTACGACCTCGGCACGGTGGCGAAATATGCCATCGAGCCAGGGGTCGCCACCGCCACCTTCGCCTTCGTCATGAACCCGGCGAAATACGAATCGCTCCCGGCCGACCTCAAGGCGCTCATCGACAAGTACAGCGGGCCCGCGGCCGCGGAGGATTTCGGCAAGGCCTGGGAGGTCGCCGAGAAGGAAGGCCGCGACAAGGAGATGGCACAGGGCGTGCAGATGCTGACGCTGCCGCCCGCCGACATCGAAAAGATGAAAAAGCTCATGGCGCCGCACGTCGAGCAGGCGATCGCCGCCGTCGACAAGGAAGGCAAGCAGGGGCGCAAGTTCTACGAGGAATACACGAAGTAGCCGCGGGCGCGCCGGCCTGCGGTGACGGCGCGTCGTTCAACGCGACGCTCGATCGGCGACACGAGCGGCGACGTGCCGAAACGGTTTCACGGATGACACTCCGCGATCGATTGCTCGTCATTGCCGATCGCCTGCAGCGCATCCAGCTTTGGCTGGCGGCGCTCGCGCTCATCGTGCTGATGATGATCACGGTGGCCGACGTCACCTTGCGCTATCTGTTCAACAGCCCGGTGCGCGGCTCCTACGACATGGTCGAGAGCATGCTGCTGGTGTTCGTGTTCAACGGCATGGCGGCCGGATTCTTCATGCGTCGGCACGTGGTCATCGACCT
>DATFWC010000059.1:0-19566 GCA_035259885.1 Xanthobacteraceae bacterium | reverse complement strand
CAGCGGCCGCGCAATCACGTCGTTCGGTCCGCCGGCGGCGAACGGAATGATGAGGCGGATCGGACGCTCCGGATAGGTCTCGGCGGCGAGCGGCGGCGCCGCCAACGCAAGGCCGATGCACAGCAGCGCGCCGGCGATCCGCCGCGATTGCGATCGTTCTCCGCGGCGGCGCCACATGGTGCGGTGCTTCAGTCGAGCAGCCAGTCGAGGAAAATGCGCTTGCGCGGCGACTGTGGCGGTGTCTCGCCTTCGGCCGGCGGCGTGGCGCCCGTCGGCCGCCCTTCCAGCTGCGCCTGCGTCGGCGTTGCAGCCGGCGGCGGATCGAGCGACCCTTTCAGCCCGCACGCGGTCAGCGCCAGCGCCGTGGCGCCGAGCATGGCGAACGTCAGGAACGGACGGGCGAAACGGGTCACGACAGGACTCCTGAGCGGGACTCATTTTAGCAGATCGGACCGCCGGACCAATCGCCAATTGCCGCGCCCAGGCCGATTCCGAGGTTCGCCGGAATTTGGCGCACAGGCTGATGCAAATCCACCACACTGGCGTTATGGCTGCATCATGGCGAGCCCTGGCGGGCCTCCTTGTCGAGCAGTTTCAGCCATTTTTTGGCCTGGGCGCGGACCTGCCGCGGCGCGGTGCCGCCAAAGCTGGTACGGCTGGCAACCGAACGCTCGACCGACAACACGGAAAAGACCTCGTCGGTGATGCGCGGCTCGACCGCCTGCATGGTGGCGAGCGGCAGGCGATGCAGCGGCAGGTTTTGGTGCGCCGCCTCGGCCACGATGCGGCCGGTGACGTGGTGGGCGTCGCGGAACGGCAGGCCGAGCGTGCGCACCAGCCAGTCGGCGAGATCGGTCGCGGTGGCATGGCCCTGGCCGGCCGCCTTCTTCATGCGCGCGACGTCGGGTTGCATGTCGCGCACCATCCCGGTCATGGCCGCGATGGACAGCGCCAGCGCGCCGAGCGCATCCATGGCGCCTTCCTTGTCCTCCTGCATGTCCTTCTGGTAGGCGAGCGGCAGTCCCTTCATCACCACCAGCAGCGCATTGAGCGCGCCGATGATGCGGCCGGTCTTGGCGCGCACCAGTTCGGCGGCATCCGGGTTGCGCTTCTGCGGCATCATCGAGGAGCCGGTGGTGAACTTGTCGGAGAGCGTGATCAGGCCGCCGAGCGGCGAGGTCCACAGCACGATCTCTTCGGCAAAGCGCGACAGGTGCACGGCCGCGAGCGCGGCGGCACTCAGGGTTTCCACGACGAAGTCGCGGTCGGACACGGCGTCGAGCGAGTTCGCCATCGGTTGCGAAAAGCCCAGAGCTTTCGCCGTCGCGTCGCGGTCGAGGGGAAACGAGGTGCCGGCAAGCGCGCCGGCGCCGAGCGGGCATTCGTTGAGCCGCGTCCGCGCATCGGCAAAGCGCCCGCGGTCGCGCGCCGTCATCTCCACATAGGCGAGCAGGTGATGACCGAACGTCACCGGCTGCGCCGTCTGCAGGTGGGTGAAGCCGGGCATGATGGTGGCGGCGTGGTCGAGCGCCTTCTCGGCGAGCGCGCACTGATGCGCGCGCAACAGGCCGTCGATCCCGTCGATTGCATCGCGCAAGTAGAGACGGAAATCGGTCGCCACCTGGTCGTTGCGCGAGCGCGCCGTGTGGAGGCGCCCGGCCGCCGGACCGATCAGCTCGGCCAGGCGGGCCTCGACGTTCATATGGATGTCTTCCAGCTCGCGCTTGAAGACAAAGCGGCCCTGCTCGATCTCTAACAGAATCGTGTCTAGACCGTGAGCGATCTTCGCGGCATCTTCCGCCGAGATGATGCCTTGCCGTGCAAGCATCGCGGCGTGCGCCTTTGACGCCACGATGTCCTGGCGGTAAAGCCGCTGGTCGACGTCGATCGAGGCATTGATCTCCGCCATGATCGCGTCGGGTTGCGACGCAAAGCGGCCGCCCCACATCTTGTTGCTCATGGCACCCAGGTTGCTCCGACCATGACGGCTTCACGCGACGACGCCACGACGAGCCGATCCCGGCACCGGCTCGGGCTCTACACCGCGCTGGCGCTCGTCGGCGTCCTGGCCGGCCTCGCCGGGGTATACGGGATCGGCGGCCTCAAGGGCAATGCAGCCGACGCCGCGTGCGGGCCCGCCGCGGCGACGGCACAGCGCATGGCGCCGCTGGCGCGCGGCGAGGTCGCCGCCGTCGCGGTTGCGGCCGAGCCGCGCCGCGTCCCCGATTTGTCCTTCCGCGACGCCGAGGGACGCGAGCGCAGCCTGGTGGACTGGCGCGGACGCACCGTGCTGTTCAACCTGTGGGCCACGTGGTGCGTGCCGTGCCGCCGGGAAATGCCGGCGCTCGATGCGCTGCAGGCGCGGCTGGGCGGACCGGACTTCGAGGTGGTGGCCGTCAACATCGACACGCGCGACCCGGACAAGCCCAAAAACTGGCTCAAGGAGGTCGGGATCTCGCGGCTCGCCTATTATGCCGATCCGAGCGCCAAGACGTTCCAGGACCTCAAGGCGGTGGGAAAGGCGCTCGGCATGCCGACGACGCTGCTGATCGATTCTGGCGGCTGCGAACTCGGCGTCCTGGCTGGTCCGGCCGAATGGGCGAGCGATGATGCCGTGAAGCTGATCGAGGCGGCGCTGGGGCGGTGAGCGCTCCGTCAGACGCGAATGTCGACCTGGGCGCCCATGCCGGGCGCGCGGGTTATCGGCGCGAGGTTCTGCTGGGCGGCGTCGAGCATGGCCACCACCGACTGCGCGGCTTCGGCATTCATCTTCATCATCTTGGCGGCGAGAATCTGCTGCGTCTGACCCGCGCGGGCGGTGGCCAGGCTGGCGGCGAGCGATGCAGGGTCCATAAGGCGTCCTAGGCGAGCTGGTTGACCAGACTTGACAGCGACGCGAACTGGGCGGACTTGGCCTTGGCCTGCGCTTGCAGGCGGCTCATCACGATCTGCGTCGTCAGCTGGGCTTGTCCGTCAATCTGGTTGGCCATGGCGGTCCCGAAGGCGGACGCAAACGCGTCGGTCTTGCTCTGGAAGTCCTGAATCATGGCTTGGCGCTTCTCGCGCCACGCCTGCGACTGCTGCCATGCGGACGGCTGCGGCAGCCAGTTGAACTTCTTTGCATAGATTCCGGTCATCCATGCACGTTAGGGCGCGGGAGGTTAACGAATGGTGGCCGTCCAGGCTCGACGATCATGCCGGCGGCGTGGAATAATAGGGCCGGTCATGTGGCGTTACCACTTGCCAATCAAGAGGTTGGCCCGTCCCTCCGCGATCCCCCTGCTGGCCTTCGCGCTGGCCGGTTTCAGTCCGGTCCCGCCGGCGCAGGCCGCCGATGCTGCGGCCTGCCGCGAGCTGGAGCGCCGCCACGAGCTGGCCAAGGCCGATATCGCGTCGCTGCAATTGAATTCCCTGCTGTTCGCGGCGGTCGAGAAGGGCTGTGCGCCGCTGGCGCGCGCGCTTCTGGCGGCCGGCGCCTCCCCCGATGCACGCGATCGCCTGGGCAACAGGCCGCTCGCGCTGGCGGCCCGATCGGGCCAGCTCGAGCTCGTCGATCTCCTGCTCGAGCAGGGGGCGCCGATCGATGCCCGCAACCTCGCCGGCTCGAGCGCGCTCTACCTGGCGGCCGAGAACGATCGGCTCGGCATTGTTCGGCGGCTCCTCGACCGCGGCGCCGATGCCAACCTGGCGGGACGCACCGGCGTGACGCCGCTGTCGGCGGCGGCGTTCAAGGGCAACGACCGGATCGTCGAGCAGCTTCTGGCGCGGGGAGCCGCTCCGGACGCCATGGACGCCACCGGCAAGGCGCCGATCGTGTATGCGGCTGCCCTTGGCTTCACGCCGATCGTGCGGCGACTGCTCGATGCCGGCGTCGTCGCGACGGCGCGCTATGGCAACGACCTCACGTCGCTGATGTGGGCGGCAGGCTATGCCGACAGCGCGGGCGTGGCCGACGCCAAGGAGGTGGTCGCGCTCCTCATCGATCGCGGCGTCCTGGTCGACGCCGCCGACGATCGCGGCCGCACGGCGCTGATGATCGCCGCCGAGGACGGTCATGCCGCGATCGTCGAGCTGCTGATTGCGCGCGGCGCCGACCGGACGATCAAGGACAAAAGCGGCAAGGTCGCGCTCGACCTCGCGGCCGACGAGAGCGTGCGTGAGAAGCTGAAGCCCTAACGGAAGTCATTCTGCCCGGACATCACAGGCCGGCGAGGTACTCTGCCGCCGCCGCGATATCGTCTTCCGAGATCGCCTTCATGAGATCCGACATGCCGGGATTGTTGCCGCGCTCGCCGGTGCGGAAGGCGAGCATCGTTTGCGCCATGTACTCCTTGATCTGCCCGGCGAGGCGCGGCTGCGTGCCGGCGCCCTGGTACTCGCCGAGGTGACAGCCGGTGCAGCCCAGCGCCACGTTGGCGCGCAACGCCTGCGACGCGACCGGCTCGGGCGCGCGCGGCTGGCGCAGGTCGGGCCACGGCTTCTGCGAATAATATTCGGCCAGCGCCATCATGTCGCTGCGCTCCATCTCGGCAACGACCTGCTGCATCGGCTCGTTCTTGCGGTCGCCGCGCCTGTAGTCGCGGAGCTGGAGATAGAGGTAGCCCTGCTGCTGGCCCCAGATCACCGGAATCGTCTTGTCCTGCGGCACGCCGTTCTCGCCGTGGCAGGCATTGCACAGCTGCACCTTGTCGTCGCTTGGTTGGGCGCCGGCCGCGCCCACGACGACCGCCAGCATCGCAGCGACGAGCGCAGCGCCTTTCGTCGCTTGCGCGACACAGCGTGGCATGGCGACGGTCCAGATCATGACACCCCAAAAAGAGACGGGACCGAGCGGTCCCGTCTGCCAACGTGCTCGTCGGCGCACAGTTGCCTTCGGTCCGCTCAATCGACCGTGAAGGCGATGATGCTGTTGCCGCGCTTGTAGTCGAGCTGGACGTTGCCGCCGGCGCCGACCACGATGTACTGCTTACCGTCGACCGTGTAGGAGGCGGGCGGCGCATTGACGCCGGCGCCGGCCTGGAACTTCCACAGAATGGCGCCGGTCTCGGCGTCATAGGCCTTGAAGTGCCCGTTGCCTTCGCCCGCGAACACGAGTCCGCCGGCGGTCGCCAGCGCCCCCCCGATCATCGGCTGCGGCGTCTTCACCTGCCAGCGGATTTTTCCGGTGTGGTAGTCGACCGCCGTCACATTACCCCACTGTTCCTCGGACGGGATCACCTTGAAGGCGCCGCCGAGCCACAGCTTGCCCTTGGGATAAGGCGTGCTCTCGACGTGGTAGGTCATCGGCTGGTGCAGGTTGATGGCATAGCTGAGCCCGAGGTTGGGATTGACCGCCATCGGCGACCACTCGACGCCGCCATTGGCGCCTGGCAGCATGCGCGCGCCTTCCTTGGTCGGCAGCACCCACATGTTCTCCTGCGGCACCATCGCCTCGGAGAACCGGATCAGGCTGCAGTCGTTGCGGTTGTGCACATAGACGTGCCCGGTCTTGCCGGCATGCAGCACGCCGGGAACCATCTGTCCCTGCGCGTTACGCACGTCGACCAGGATGGCGGGACTGACCGCGTCGAGATCCCACACGTCGTGGGCGATGTACTGGAAGTGACAGACGTAGCGGCCGGTGTCGAGGTCCACCGAGACCAGCGAGTTCGTGTAGAGATTATCGCCGGGACGCAGCGAACCGTCGAGGTCGGGCGACGGATTGCCGACCAGAAAGAAGATGCGGTTGGTGGCGAGGTCGACGGCAGGGTTCTGCCACACGCCGCCGCCCAGCGTCTTGTAGGGATCGCCGGTCTTGGCGAGCTGCGCCTTTTCGGCCGCGATGTCGCGATGCATGTCGCGGCCGGTCGCGTCCTTCTCGGCCCACACGCCGACCGAGTTCTCCGGGATCGTGTAGAACGTCCACAGCAGCTTGCCATCCTTGGCGTCGAACGCTTTCACGAAGCCGCGGATGCCGTACTCGCCGCCATTGGTGCCGATGAGGATCTTGCCCTTCACGGCGGTCGGGGCCATCGTCTCGCTGTAGCCGAGCTCGGGATCGGCGACATCGACCTGCCAGACCACGGTTCCCTTCTTGGCGTCCAGCGCCACGAGCTTGGAGTCGAGCGTGCCCATGTAGACCTTGTCGTCATACACGGCGACGCCGCGGTTGTTGGGGCCGCAGCAGTAGACCGTGATCGGGCCGAGCTTGTGCTGGTAGTGCCACAATTCCTCGCCGGTGCGCGCGTCGAGCGCATAGACGTGATTGAACGAAGTGGTCACATACATCACGCCGTTCACCACGATCGGCGTGGTCTCCAATGATTCCCTGACAGCCGTCTGGAAGATCCAGGCTGGGCGCAAGCGCGCCACGTTGGAGACGTTGATCTGGCGATTGGGATAGAAGCGCAGCTGGTTGTAATCGCCGTTCGTGTGCAGGAAGTTGTTGCCGTCGCCGCCGGCGCGGTTGAGCAGATCCTGCGTCACCGCGTTCATGTCGCCATATTTGGCGGCGGGCTTTACCTCCTGCGCCGACACCGCACCGGCCATCCAGAGGGCGAGCGTGCCGGACGCCGCGATAGCGGCAAGTCTTGCGAAGCAATACATGCAGAGTCTCCCCGTCCTGGCCGATCGTTGGGCAAATTGTGAGGAGTGCCAGGCTACCGAAGGGTGGGCGCGGGTCAGGTGGCTGTCAAGGCAGCTTGCGTGTGGCGCTCGACTTCCGGGGCGAGATCGGCGGCCGCAGGGCTCAGCGCGTCGGCACCGGCTTTTCGCCGCGGTAATCGTAGAAGCCGCGCTGGGTTTTGCGCCCGAGCCAGCCGGCCTCGACGTATTTCACCAGCAGCGGACAGGGACGGTATTTCGAATCGGCAAGGCCCTCGTGCAGCACCTGCATGACCGACAGGCAGGTGTCGAGCCCGATGAAGTCGGCCAGCTCGAGCGGTCCCATCGGGTGGTGTGCGCCGAGCCGCATGGCGGTGTCGATCGCCTCGACGTTTCCCACGCCCTCGTACAGCGTATAGATCGCCTCGTTGATCATCGGCAGGAGGATGCGGTTGACGATGAAGGCGGGAAAGTCCTCCGACACCGCGATGGTCTTGCCCAGCTTGCTGACGAAGGTCTTGGTGCTCTCGAAGGTCGCATCGGCGGTGGCGATGCCGCGGATCAGCTCGACCAGCTCCATCACCGGCACCGGGTTCATGAAATGAATGCCGATGAAGCGCTCTGGCCGATCGGTCGCCGAGGCCAGCCGGGTGATGGAGATCGACGACGTGTTGGTGCCGAGCACGGCCTCGGGCTTGAGGACGGGACAGAGGTCGGTGAAGATCTTGCGCTTGACCTCCTCCTTCTCGGTCGCCGTCTCGATGACGAGGTCGCATTCGCCCAGCGCGTCGAGCGTTTCCGCCGCCTGGATGCGGGCCAGCGCGGCCTTGCGGTCCTCTTCCTTGATCACGTTCTTGGCAACCTGGCGGGCCATGTTGCCGTTGATGGTCGCCATGCCGGCCTTGATGCGGTCGGACGCGACGTCGTTGAGCAGCACATCGAAACCGGCGAGCGAGCACACATGGGCGATGCCGCTGCCCATCTGGCCCGCGCCGATCACACCCACCTTGCGAATGTTGAGCTTCATGACGTCCGTCCGATGTACAACACCGGCAACCGTTGCGAGATTTCGATGCTCCGCCATGGGCGCTGTTCTACGCCGATCCGCGCGTTCTGACTACATCCCCATTGGATTAAGACCGGCCGAGCTTGGCGAGTTCCTGCTCGAGCTCGGGCAGGGCCTGGAACAGGTCGGCGACCAGGCCGTAGTCGGCGACTTGGAAGATCGGGGCTTCCTCGTCCTTGTTGATGGCGACGATGACTTTGGAATCCTTCATGCCGGCCAGGTGCTGGATGGCGCCGGAAATGCCGACCGCGATGTAGAGTTGCGGCGCCACCACCTTGCCGGTTTGGCCCACCTGCCAGTCGTTCGGCGCATAGCCGGCATCGACCGCCGCCCGCGAGGCCCCCACTGCGGCGCCGAGCTTGTCGGCCACCGGCTCGATATATTTGGCAAAATTCTCCCGGCTCTGCATGGCGCGGCCGCCGGAAATGATCACCTTGGCGGAGGTGAGCTCGGGCCGGTCCGACTGCGACAGTTCCTCGCCCACGAAGGATGAAAGGCCGGGGTCGGCGGCGCTGGCGGCCGGCTCGATCGGCGCCGCGCTGCCGCCCTCCGCTGCGGCCTGAAAGGCCGCGGTCCGCACCGTGATGACCTTCTTGGGGTCGCGCGAGCGCACGGTCTGCACCGCGTTGCCAGCATAGATCAGGCGCTCGAAGGTGTCGGGCGCCACCACCTTGACGATCTCGGAAATCTGCATGACGTCGAGGAGGGCGGCGACCCGCGGCAGGTAGTTCTTGCCGGCGGTGGTGGCCGGCGCCACGATGGCGTCATACGGGCCGGCCAGCGCGACGATCAGCGCGGCAACCGGCTCCGCCAGCGTGTGAGCGTATTCGGCGCCGTCCGCCAGCAGGACCTTGCTGACGCCGTCGAGCTTGGCGGCGGCTTCGGCCACTGGGCGGCAGCCGCTGCCGGCGACCAGGACGTGAATGTCGCCACCCAGGCCCTTCGCGGCGGTGAGCGCCTTGTGGGTGGAATCCTTCAGCGCCTCGTTGTCGTGCTCGGCGACCAGGAGGGTAAGCATTACAGCACCCCCGCCTCGTTCTTGAGCTTGCCGACCAGTTCGGCGACCGACCCGACCTTGACGCCGGACTTGCGGCTCGGCGGCTCGGCCGTCTTGACGATCTCCAGCCGCGGCTTCACATCGACGCCATAGGCTTCGGGGGTCTTGTCGTCGATCGGCTTCTTCTTCGCCTTCATGATGTTGGGCAGGCTGGCATAGCGCGGCTCGTTGAGTCGCAGGTCCGTGGTCACCACCGCCGGGCCCTTGAGGCGGACGGTCTGCAGCCCGCCGTCGACCTCGCGCGTGACCAGGACGTCGGAGCCCTCGATCACCAGCTTGGAGGCGAACGTGCCCTGCGGCCAGTTCAGCAGCGCCGCCAGCATCTGGCCGGTCTGGTTGCTGTCGTCGTCGATCGCCTGCTTGCCCATGATGACCAGGCCGGGCTGCTCGGCATCGATCACGGCTTTCAGGATTTTGGCGACGGCCAGCGGTTCCACCGTCACGTCGGTCTTCACCAGAATGCCGCGATCGGCCCCCATGGCCAGAGCGGTGCGGATGGTTTCGGCCGCCTGCTGCGGGCCGATCGAGACCGCGACGATCTCCGTCGCCTTGCCGCCCTCCTTCAGCCGGATCGCCTCCTCGACGGCGATTTCGTCGAAGGGATTCATCGACATCTTGACGTTGGCGAGCTCGACGCCCGAGCTGTCCGCCTTGACGCGAATTTTGATGTCCTTGTCGACCACCCGTTTGACGGGCACCAAGACCTTCATTGCCGTCTCTGCCTGGACTGAAGAGCGCGGCAACCTAATGGCCGCGGCGTTCGAGTGTCAACGTGCCGCGCGACATGGCAATCCGCGATCGAACAGCGGGACGACAGGCGCAAGGCCCGGGCAAGAAGCTTCACCGGTTCTGTCCTGGCGCCCAGAGCACGTCGCGCGCACCTTTGTCGTTGGCCCAGCGGCTCGCCACGAACAGGAAATCCGACAGCCGGTTGACGTACTGCAGCGCCTCGGGCGTCACGCCCTCGCCGGGCTTGTCGTTGAGCTCGACCATGATGCGCTCCGCGCGGCGGCACACCGTGCGGGCGAGATGCAGATGGGCGGCGGCCGCCGTCCCGCCCGGCAGGACGAAGGATTTCAGCGGACTTAAGCCCTCGTTGAGGCGGTCGATCTCGCGCTCCAGCCAGGTCACCTGCTGATCGGTCACGCTCAGGCGCGCACCGCCCGGGCCTTTGCCCTTGCCCGGCAGGCAGAGGTCCGCTTCGACGTCGAACAGGTCGTTCTGGACGCGGCCGAGCAGGGCATCGAGCTCCGCGTCGGCGTGGAGGCGCGCCAAGCCGATCACCGCGTTGACCTCGTCCAGCGTGCCATAGGCGGCGATGCGCAGGTCGTATTTCTTGCGCCGCTCGCCCGTCCCGAGCGCCGTGGTGCCGTCGTCGCCGGCACGGGTATAGATGCGGTTGAGGACAACCATGGTCGGTCCACAAAATTGCTGGCTGCCGGATTGTTCACAAAAGTTTATCCTATCGCGGTGTGAACCGGAACTAGCTAGGGAGCCCTCACGTGCGCTTCATGACTGTTATGGCATTTGCCGCTGTCGTGCTCATCCCGGCCGGCGCCCCGGCGCAGGCCGCCAGTGCCTCCGTACTTAAGGCAGAGCAGGGTGCGGCGTCCGATTTGTCGAGCTCGCACACGAGGAAGCATAAGCCGAAGAAGAAACCAGCCAAGAAGGAGGAATACCTGCGCGCCGTGCCCAGTGGCCCGCCGGCCGGCGCCATGCAGTAGGTCGCACGCGGCGGCAGGCCGGGGCCGCGCCGCGCGTCAGCGGCCCATCAGCCAGATGGCCGTCATCACCACGATGATGGCGATGAACTGCAGGAGCACGCGCAGGCGCATGAGCTTCTGCGACGTGTTGGGCGAGCCGCCGCGCATCATGTTGACGAGCCCGAGCACCAGCACCACGGCAACGGCGCCGATCGCGAAGGGCACGAGGTTGTAGAAAAAATCCGACATCAAGACCTCTTGGCGCCGGCATGCACGCCGGGCATCGCGAGTCACCACTGATCTCTCAGGCCCGATATGGGGTGGCGCCTGAGCCGTTGCGAGCGGAGTCCGTCATGACCGATCGCGTGCCGAAATGGAAGCCGCGCACCCTCGCGGCGCAGATGTTGGGAATGGAGGACCCGACCACCCGCGGCGTGGTGCCGCCGGTACATGTGGCGACCACGTTCATCCGCGATCCCGACAACCAGTACCGCACGGGCTTCGTCTACGGGCGGCCCGACAACGCCACGGTGCGTCAGGCGGAAGCGACGATCGCGGCGCTGGAGGGCGCCGAGGAGGCGCTGCTGTTCGCCTCCGGCATGGCGGCCGCAACCGCCGTCGTGCTCGCGCTCGATGCGCCGGCGTACGTCGTGGCGGCGCAGGAGATGTATTGGGCGCTGCGCGACTGGCTGGTGCGCGAAGCGCCGCGCCATGGCAGCCGGGTCGAGCTCGTCGACATGACGGATCTCGCGGCAGTGCGGCGCGCCGTCACCCCGGAGACAAAGCTGGTGTGGATCGAGACTCCGTCGAACCCGCTGTGGTCCGTGACCGACATTGCCGCGGTGGCGGACATCGCGCATGCGGCGGGAGCGCGGCTCGCTATCGACTCGACGGTGGCGACGCCGGTCTTCACCCGGCCGCTGGGGCTCGGCGCGGACCTCGTCATGCATTCGGCGACGAAATATCTCAACGGCCATTCCGACGTGGTGGCCGGCGCCCTGGCCACGGCGCGGCGCGACGAATTCTGGTCGCGTCTGCATGCCGTGCGCACCCGATATGGCGCGATCCTCGGGCCATTCGAGGCTTGGCTGCTCATGCGCGGCTTGCGCACGCTCGACGTCAGGGTGCGGGCGCAGAGTGCGACGGCGGCCGAGCTGGCGCATCGGCTGAGCCGCCACGAGCGGGTCGCACAGGTGCTCTATCCCGGCCTGCCCGAACATCTCGGCCACGCGCTGGCGGCCCGCCAGATGGCGGGTTTTGGCGCCATGCTGTCGATCCGCGTGGCCGGCGGCGAAGCCGCTGCCATCGCCGCCGCGGCGCAGGTGAGATTGTGGAAGCGCGCCACCTCGCTCGGATCGGTGGAGAGCCTGATCGAGCACCGCGCCTCAGTCGAGGGACCGGACTCGGTCTGCCCGCCCGATCTCCTGCGCCTCTCGGCCGGCCTCGAGGACGCGGACGACCTCTACGCCGATCTCGACCAGGCGCTGCGCGCGACGGGACGCCGCGCGTGAACGGCTGGCGTCAGCCGACGAGGTGCCGTTCGATCTCGTATACCGGCAAGCGCACGAAGTCCTTGTCGATCTCGGCGCGCAGGGCCTGGCGCAGGTGGGGCGAGTAGGCCTGGCGCAGCATGCCGAGCGCCCGCGGCGGTGCAACCATGATCACGGCCTTGGTTTCGCCAGACGTCACGGCGGCGTCGAGACGGCCAGCGAGATCTTCGAGGAATGCACGTTCCGACTGCTCATGCCAGTCGGTTTGCTCCATCGCGCTGCGTGCCGAATCGATGGAATTGAAGGCGCGGCCGGGCGCATCGCTTCCCTGCTCGCGGGTCTTGAGATTCTTGTGCTCATAGACCTCCTTGGTCTTGAGGTTGGGAAATTTGCCGTCGCCAATATTCTCCAGCAACAGCGCTTTCTTGCCATCACAGACGACCACCCAATCGTTCTGGTCGATCTTCAGCTTGGCCATGGGGAACCTCTTTGGCAATGCTACGCGCCGGCAACGGCGCGGGCGCCTTGATCGGGATCAACGCCCGAACCGCAATTGAGTTGCTGACGTCGCGCCGTTCCGGGCGCCCCATTGCTGGCGTCTGGCAGCTTGCGGCATCAGTTGCTGCCGTCCAACAGGCGCCGGGCGATCACCTGTGCCTGGATCTCGGCGGCGCCCTCGAAGATCGACAGGATGCGGGCGTCGCACAGCAGGCGCGACACCGGATATTCGAGCGCAAAACCGTTGCCGCCGTGGATCTGCACGGCATTGTCGGCCGCCGCCCACGCCACGCGCGCCGCCAGCAGCTTGGCCATGCCGGCTTCCAGGTCGCAGCGCCGTCCCGAATCCTTTTCGCGTGCCGCATGATAGGTGATCTGGCGCGCAATCATGATCTCGACCGCCATCATGGCGATCTTGTCGGCGACCCGCGGAAAACGGATGAGCGGACCGCCGAACTGCTGGCGCTCCTCGGCATAGCGCAGCGCGACCTCCATCGCCGACTGGGCGACGCCGACGGCGCGCGCCGCGGTCTGGATGCGCGCCGATTCGAAAGTCTGCATCAGCTGCTTGAAGCCCTGGCCTTCCTCGCCGCCGAGAAGATTCTCCGCCTTTACCTCGAAGCCGTCGAAGGCGATCTCGTACTCCTTCATGCCGCGATAGCCCAAAACCTCGATCTCGGTTCCCGACATGCCGGCGGCCGGGAACGGATCGCGGTCATCGCCGCGCGGCTTCTCTGCGAGCAGCATCGACAGGCCGCGATAGCCGGGCTCGCGCGGATCGGTCCGCACCAGCAGCGTCATGAGGTCGGCGCGCACCGGATGCGTGATCCAGGTCTTGTTGCCGAAAACCTTGTAGACATCGCCCTCGCGCACCGCGCGCGTCTTCAGCGAGGCCAGGTCGGAGCCGGTGTTGGGCTCGGTGAATACCGCCGTGGGCAGCACCTCGCCGGACGCGATCTTCGGCAGCCAGCGGCGCTTCTGCTCCTCGGTGCCGCCGCCGAGAATGAGCTCGGCCGCGATCTCTGACCGGGTGCCGAGCGAGCCGACGCCGATATAGGCGCGCGACAATTCCTCCGAGACGACGCACATGGACTCCTTGCCCAGGCCCATGCCGCCAAAGGCTTCGGGAATCGTCAGCCCGAACACCCCGAGTTCGCCCATATGGGCGATGATGTCCAGCGGGATGTAGTGGTTGGCGAGGTGCCATTCATGCGCGTGGGGCGCAACCTCGCTGTCGGCGAACTTGCGCATCTCATCGCGCATCGAATCGAGCACGTCATCGAGGCCACAGTCGCCTACGGTGGCATCAGGCCGCGCGCGCATCAGCTCGATCAGGCGCGCGCGATTGCCGGCGGTGTTGCCGCCGGCAATCAGGTGCTCGATGGCGGGCGTCGTGCGCGCCGCCACCTGCGCGGGTGAGAGCCCCAGGTCGGCCGGGCGCACCATCTCGCCCTGGCTGATCGGAATGCCGCCGAGAATCTGGGCAAAATACTCGCCGAGGCCGATGCGGACCAGGAGGTCCTCGACCTCGCTGAACCGCTTTTCGCCCGCCATCCGATCCGCATAGGCGGCGAGCTCGCGGACCGCCTCCACGTAGGTGCCGAGCCAGGCCAGGCCATGGGCGGCCCGCTGCTCGCGGTCGATCGCGGCCGCCGACAACTCGCCGTCGCGGGTGACCCGCTCGCGAACCGCGAGCATCGCATCGGCCAGGAGCGCCTCGGCGGCCGTCGCGGCGTCGTGCGCGGCTGCCGTGAGGTCATGCGCCTGATCCGTCCGGGGCGCCACCAGTGCCATCGGCTCCTCCTCCGCGCCGTCGCCTATCGCAATGCAACATATGCGTGCGATGCACAAAAGCAAATCCGACGGCGGCGGATCGCTTCCCCAGGTTGATTGCGAGCGGTTCGGTCAGGCTGCAACCTTGGGATGGCATTCGTCCTGGTGATTGGAGGTATTTTTGCCAAGTTTTAACCTACTTAGGGTTCGATGCGTGCGGGGCTCTACTGATGGCTCGGTGCCGCCACAGGCCAAATTCGGCCGGCTGGCGCGCGCTTCGGTCGGCTCCTGGGAGGGGGACCTCATGTTGGCACGCATTTTCACCACGGTCACACGTGGTCTGCACCGCATCATGCCGCGGCGCCTCCTGACGGCCATGTCGGTGCGCGCCCGCATCGCCGCCCTGGCCATGATTCCGGTCGTCGGCTTCATCGCCAACGGAATCAACTATTTCGTCAGCGAGCACGAGATCGGCCGCGCGTTCGACGCCGTCAGCCGCTCCAATACCCTCACTGATTCGAGCCGCGATCTGCGCGCTGCGCTCAACGGCGTCCGCTTCGTTACCAAGGAAATGGCCGTCAATCCCAGCATCTCGCTGGTCAAGGCCTTCAACGATCACCACACGGTCGCGTTGCAAAGCCTGGAGCGCATCCAGAAGAACGGCGATCCCGACGACATCCGCACCATCCCGCACATCCTGCGCACCGTCGGTGGCCTGAAGGAGAATTTTGCCGCCCTGGTGAAGTCGCAGGAGGCGGTGGGTCTCACGGCGTCGCAGGGCATCAATGCCAAGATTGCCAAGGCCGCCGCCAAGGTCGATCAGACCATCAAGGATCTGAGCTGGCTCACCGAGAGCGACGCGCACAAGCTGTCGTTCCTGATGCTGGCCATGCGGCGATCCGAGACCGAGTACAAGATCCGGCGCGAAAACAGCGCCCGCAAGGAGTTCTTCGTCGAGTTCGACAACTTCAACAAGACGTTCGATGCCGTCATCGGCGCCGACGTGATGAAAGCCGAGCTGCGCGAGGCGGTCAAAGCCTACGCCGCCGTGTTCCGCGAATACGTCTCGCAGATGAACGACGTCGATTCGCAATTGACGCTGATCGACCAGGACACCTACGAGATGATGCCGCTGGCCGACCGCATCGAAAAGGCGGCCGAGCGCGGCGAGGGCAAGGCCGCCGACCAGCTCTCCGCCTCGCAGCGGCAGACCAAGAACTTGGTCGTCGGCATCGGCCTGGCGGTGGTCGCCGCCGGTCTCATCCTAAGCTATCTGATCGGCCGCAGCATCACGCGGCCGTTGCATGGCCTCTCCACCGCCATGAAGCAGCTTGCCGAAGGCGACACGTCGGTGGCCATTCCGGCGACCGATGCCAATGACGAAATCGGCCGCATGGCCCGCACCGTCATCGTATTCCGCGACAATGCGATCGAGCGCGAGCGGCTCGCCGCCAACGAAGCGGAGACCAACCGCGCGCGCGAGCGCCGCAGCGAGACGATTGCGGCGACGATCGGCGGGTTCGAACAGTCGGTCGAGCAGGCGCTCGAGAAGCTGCGGGGCGCCGCCGAACGGCTGGAGACCGCGTCCGTCGCGCTCAATGGTGCCGCCGATGCCGTGTCGGCGGAAGCCCGCGGCGCCGAGGAGCGCGTATCCGCCGCCTCCGCCAATGTCGGCAGCGCGGCGTCGTCGGCGGAAGAGCTGTCGGGCTCGATCGGGGCCATTGCCGGCCAGGCATCGAAATCGACCGAGGTCGCCGGCCGCGCGGTGGCCGAGGCGCAGCGCACCGTCACCACCATGACGGACCTGGCGAGCGCCGCCACGCGCATCGGCGAGGTGATCGGGCTGATCCAGGCGATCGCCGGCCAGACCAACCTGCTGGCGCTCAATGCCACCATCGAGGCGGCGCGGGCGGGCGAGGCCGGGCGCGGCTTCGCGGTGGTCGCCTCGGAAGTGAAATCGCTGGCCGGCCAGACCGGCAAGGCGACCGAGGAGATCGCGTCGCAGATCGGCGCCATCCAGACCGCCGCCGGCGACGCCGCCCAGGCGATCGAGCAGGTGCACAAAATCATCGAGGACATGTCGGGCATTGCCACCGCCGTGTCGGCCGCGGTCGAGCAGCAGAATGCCGCCGTGGCGTCGATTGCCGAAGGCGTCAACCGGGCATCCAGCGATGCGCGTTCCGGCGCCCTGGCGATGAGCCGCGTGGCCAGCCGGTCGCAGGGCGCGCGCACCACCGCCGGCGAGGTCAAATCGCTGGCCGAGACGCTCGCCTCGGAAGCCGAGAGCCTCGAGAGCGAGGTCCGGCGCTTCCTCACCCAGGTCCGCGCCGCGTAGGCACGTCGCCGCGCTGCTACCCGGCGCCCGCGTGCACGGCCTCGCCGTGCACCTCGTGGAGGCCGCGCAGCCGCTCCGCCAGGAGGTGCAGGTCGCGGTCGCGACAATCCATCGCCTCGAGCGCATGCACCGTGGCGAGCACGTAGTCGCGGTTGTTGCCGGACTTGCCGTGGCCGTGGCGCACGATGCGCAGCTGCTCCGCCAGGCCGAGCTTGCCGGCATATTGCGGATGGCTGCGGTCGACGATGTAACACACCGCCTGGATGCGGCTCTCGGCATGACCGATCAGCGCCACTGGACGCACACGTTCGATATAGACCTTGGTCACCTGCTCGCGCTCGCGCAGGTACTGCAGCGTCTCGGCGCGCCTGGCCGCCGCCACCCGGTAGGCGACGCCGCGGCACATGCCGCCGTGATCGAGACCGAGAACGAGGCCCGGCCGCTCCGGCGTGCCGCGGTGGACGAAGGAATAGACGCAGAGCGCGCGGTGGGCGCCGATCAGGCGGGCCGGAACACGTTCCAGGTGGTCGAAACCCGGCCGCCAGATGAGCGAGCCATAGGCGAACACCCAAAGATCTTCCTTGGCGTGATCGAAGCCTGGATTCATCGAGCCTTGCGGGGCGGCATTGACACGGTTCGGCCGTTTCGCTCGCCTAACAGCCTGATCGGGCCGACGCAACCGTCGGACCGTGCCGAGGAGCCATGAGGGTGGAAGCAACCGCGAGAGCGCGCCGGCGGTGGCTGTTCCTGCCATTCGCCGTGCTGGTCGTCATCGCCGCGGCGTGGAGCGTCTTTTGGGTCATGGCGGCGCGTCGGGCCGACGCGGTCATCACCGCGTGGCTGCAGGACGAGGCGCGGCGCGGCCGCATCCATGGCTGCGGCTCGCGCACGAGCGGCGGCTACCCTTTCCGCATCGAGGTGCGCTGCACCGATCCGAGCGTGCAGCTCACGACCGCGCAGCCTCCGCGCGTGCTCAAGGCGAAGGAACTGCGCGGCGTGGCCCAGGTCTACGACCCGGGCCTGATCATCGCCGAGATCAGGGGCCCGCTGGCGGTCAGCGAGCCGGGACAGCCGACGGCCTGGCAGGCCGACTGGCGCCTGGCCCAGGCCAGCCTGCGCGGCGTCGCCGGTAGGCCCGAGCGGCTCTCGGTCGTGTTCGACGGACTCAGTCTGGAGCGGGTGGACGGGGAGCGCCCGGAGACCTGGGCCGCCGCCAATCACCTGGAATTTCACCTGCGGCGCAATCCGGCCGCGCCGTCGGACAAGCCGCGCCTCGATTTTGCCGCCCAGATGGCGGGCGCGACCGTGCCAGGCGCGCCGCTGCTCCGCGGCAAGCCGCTCGACGGCGAGGTCACGGCGCTGGTCAGCGGGCTCAACGATCTGACGCCGAAGCCGGTGCCGCTGCGCCTCAAGGAATGGCAAGCGGCCGGCGGCCGGCTTGAGGTCACGCGGTTGCGCCTGCAGCAGGGCGATGCGGTGGCGGTGGCGGCGGGCGACGTCGGCCTGTCCGCCGCCGGCCGTCCGGACGGGGCCTTCACGGTCAGGATGGCGGGTTTCGACCGTTTGGTGCAGGAGCTGGCGGGCAGCCAGCAGGGCGGCGGACTGCAGCTCGGGTTGATGGCGGGTCTGGCCTTCCTCGGCCAGCCGACGGAGATCGACGGCCGGCGCGCCATTGCAATGGCGTTGCGCGTCAAGGACGGCGCCGTGTTCCTCGGACCGCTGCCGCTGGGACGCCTGGAGCCGCTCTACTGACGCCGGCCACAGGCTTGTGCGCCGGTTTCACCGGCGAACGTCAGCCGCCCGCCGCATGGCGTCCAGATTGCGCTCGATCGCCGACTTGGACCGCTGCCCCGCCGGCGCCGGTCGCGTCCGCCGCACCGCGTAGATGGCGGCGAGCAGGCTGGCCGTGTTCGTCAGCAGCAGGAACACGACGCAGGTCTGGAGCAGGGTGATCATCTGTTCGCGAAGCATCGTTGCCTCCGTGCACATCTGTCGTTTCGGGATACGTGCACGGCGCCCCGACGTTTCAGATTGCGCATTCAGTTTTGCGCGGCGGCGCATCGAACTGAGCTTCGACGATCGCCCCAATGGCGCCGCTGACGCCCGCCGCAGCAAGGACCTTTGCCCAGGCAACGCGCCTCACGCGGCCGGGTTCCATCCCTTCGCGCTCAGTCGTCGGCACGACTCATTCGCTGTCGGCGGCGTAGGGGCGGGGCAGCGGCGCCAGCGCGGGATGCGCCCGGCCGAAGTCGGGAGCGGCGGAATCCTGGCCGATCTCGACGATGCCGCGGCGGATGGCGCGGGTGCGGGTGAACAGGTTGAACAGCGTCTCGCCGTCGCCGCGCCGGATCGCGCGGGTGAGCGTCGCGACGTCCTCGTTGAAGCGCCCGAGAATCTCCAGCACGGCGTCCTTGTTGGCGAGGAACACGTCGCGCCACATGGTCGGATCGGACGCCGCGATGCGGGTGAAATCGCGAAAGCCACCGGCGGAGAATTTCAACACTTCCGAGCGCGTGACTTCCGACAGATCCTCGGCCGTGCCGACGATCGTGTAGGCAATGAGATGCGGCAGGTGGCTGGTCATCGCCAGCACCAGGTCGTGGTGCTCGGCCGGCATGGACTCGACATTGGCGCCGAGCGCGCGCCAGAACGCGGCCAGGTGTTCGACCGCCGCGGCATCGGCGGCCGGCGGCGGCGTGAGAATGCACCAGCGGTTGACGAACAGCTCGGCAAAGCCGGCGTCCGGGCCGGAATGCTCGGTTCCAGCGACCGGATGCGCCGGGATCAGATGGACTCCCGCCGGCACATGCGGCGCCATTGCGTCGAGCACCGCGCCCTTCACCGAACCGACGTCGGAGAGGATCGCGCCAGGCTTGAGACGGGCTGCGATCTCCTGCGCCACCGGCCCGCTCTGGCCCACTGGAACGCAGGCGATGACCAGGTCGGCGCCGGCCGCGGCAGCCGCATTGGTGTCCGTCACCTCATCGGCGAGCTTGAGCTCGGCGACGCGCCGCCGCGTCGCGGCCGAGCGCGCCGTCGCCACGATGCTGCGCACCACGCCT
>DATFWC010000058.1:0-6551 GCA_035259885.1 Xanthobacteraceae bacterium | reverse complement strand
TCAGGGCCGTTCCTGCGGCGCAGTCTTCAGGTTGCACTATGGAGTTTACAGCGACCAGGAAGAGAATCAGCCCATAAGGTTGCCCATGAGCGGCACCTGGGGTTCAGCGCCCCGGCCGACACGGTCTTACCTCCGGCCGCCAAGCGGGGCGGGCGCCAGGCGGACGTCGCCATGCGGGATGCAGGTATACGCATTCGTCCTCTGCTGGCGGCCACCGGCACGTGCTAGCACCGGCTCCCGCCTTTTGATTTCTGCCAGGAGACGCAAGGGGTGAGCACCGACGTCGGCATCGAGCCGGCCGCCGACCGGCCGCTGCGTCAGGAGCGGATTCCACTCGCCATCGCCTATATGGTAAGCGCCGGCGTCGTGTTCGCCGCCACCATGGCGGCGTCCAAATGGTTGGTCGCGACCTATCCGGTCGGCGAGGTGCTGTTCAGCCGCAGCTTCTTCGGCCTCCTCGCCTGCGGCCTGTTGATCCTGCCGGCCACCGGCCTTGCGGTGTTCCACACGCAGCGGCCCGGCGCCCATCTCATCCGCGGCGTGTCGCAGACCTGCTCGCAAAGCCTGCTGCTGCTGGCGTTCAGCCTGATGCCGCTGGCGAGCGTCACCGCCATCAACTTCTCCTCGCCGCTGTTCGCCACACTGGCGTCGGCGATCTTCCTCAAGGAAGGCATCGGTGCCGCGCGCGCCACCGCTTTGGTGGTCGGCTTTCTGGGCGTGCTGATCGTCACCAGCCCGGGCGCCGACACGTTCCAGATCGGCGCGCTGTTCGCGCTCTGCAATGCCGTGCTGTTCGGCACCGTCACGGCCGGCGTGCGCGGCATGACGGCGACGGAGTCGGCCGAGACGCTCACACTCTACCAGCTGGTGCTGCTGTCGTCCGCCTATGCCGTGATGCTGCCGTTCGGCTTCACGGCGCCGAGCGCGGGTGACGCACTCATGATGACGCTGAGCGGCGCCGGCAACGGGCTGGCGCAGTACTGGTGGACACGCGCCCTGCACATGGCGCCGACCGCCGCCGTGGTGCCGTTCAACTACCTCTCGCTGGTGTGGGCGGTGATCTTCGGCTTCGCCATCTGGGGCGACGTGCCGACGCCGAGCCTGCTCGTCGGCTCGGCCATCGTCGTGGGCTCCGGCCTGTTCCTGCTGTGGCGTGAGTCGCGACGCGCGGCGGCCGTTGCGGCCGAGGTGGCGTGAACGGCCGCACGGATCGCCGCCGGTCTCAATTCCCCTGCCCCGCCATCTGCTTCACGCGTTCGAGCAGGTCGAGCAAGCGGGGGCAGATGCGCCGCAGTGGATTCAATTCGGCACGGCGTCAGCGGTCCAGCTCCTTGTACCGACGGAAGATGCCCCACTCGTTGAACGGGATGCGGCGCTTCGAGGCCAGATAGGCGGCGATGCGCGGGCGCCGGGCGACGCGATCGTGCAGCGCGAGCACGCGCGGCAGGCGCCGCTCGAACCGCTTCATCCGCTTCGGGAAGGCGTAGCGCAGCCCCTCGACGACCTGGAACAGCGAGAGATCCACATAGCTGAGCTTGCGGCCGAGCACAAAATTGCCGCCGCTGTTCTCGAGCACGCGCTCGAAGTAGCGCAAGAATTTCGGCACGCGGTGCTTCCACAATTCCGCGCTGCTGCGCTTTGCCGCCGCGCGCTGCTCCTCGTAATAAAGCGCGCTGCTGATGGGATGATGCGCATCGTGGATCTCGGCGACGAAATCGCTGATGGTCAGCTGGAGCTGATGCGTCCACAGGCGGCCGGCCTCGTCGCGCGGGCTCAAGCTCAGGCGCGGGCCGAGATAGAGCAGGATGTTGGCGGTCTGGGCGATCACCATCCTGCCGGCCTTGAGGAACGGCGGCGCGAACGGCGGGCGCCCGGCACGCTTCTGCTCGATCAGCTTCATCATCGCCGGCACGCCGCCCCTGCGCCGCGCCACGTCGACGTAGTCGGCGCCTGCCTCCTCCAGCGCCAGGCGCACGAACTCGCCGCGGCCCTGGATGGTCGGCCAGTAGTAGAGCTCGTATCGCATCGGTCTCACCTCGCTTGCCTGGTCGTCGCGCCGCAGCAGCAGCCCCCGCTTACTGCAGCCATTTCATCGCGTTCCATTGAAATCCGATCACGGCCGCGTTGTAGAGCGCGTGCACCACGATGGGAGCGATGAGCATCCGGGCGCGGTGATAGACCGCGGCCGCCACGAGGCCCATGGCGAAGACCGGAATGACCGCCACTGGCGGGTGCACGATGGCGAAGATGGCGGCGCTGGCGACGGCCGCCAGCGTCACGCCGAACGACCGCTCCAGGCCGCGGAAGATAAGGCCGCGGAAGATGAATTCCTCGAACACCGGCGCGGCGACGATCGCCACCGCGGCGAGCCACGGCGGCGCCGCGGTCGTCTTTACGCCAGCGCGCTGCGCCGCCGGGAACAGGTCGAGCGCCGCCACCACCTCGATATAGGCGAGGCCGGCGAGCGACGCTGCCACGCCGCCGGCCGCGCCCCACAGGAGCGCCGGTCCGACCGGGCTGTCCAGCATGCGCGGAACGCCGGCTGGGCGCACGCGCCAATAGACGAGCCGCATGACGATATAGGTGACGGCGCCGGCGAGGCAGAACGCGACCCACATCTGGTTGGCGGTGAGAATTTTTGCGCGGCCCATCAGCGCCAGGGCGACGATCGCCTGCAGCACGAAAAACAGCAGCGCGGCAATCAGGCCGTCGGACACCGAGACTTGCGGCGGCGGCGCAGCGGAAGGGTCGAGCAGGTAGTCGAAGCGATCGCGCGCCTTCTGCCACAGGGCGATCGCCACCAGCATGGTGAGGATCATCAGGGCGATGCGCTGCCAGACGTCGCTGGCGTAGATCGCATAGGCGTAGAGCGACGCCAGCATCATATAGAGATAGAGGTAGGTCACGCGCAGGCGCCGCTGGACCTCCTGGGCGAGCGGATCGCAGCCGAACACGCCGAGCGCGGTGGCGATCACGGCAAAGATCGGCACGCCGGCGAGGACGATGGCTGCACATCCGATGAAGGGCAGCGAGATCCCGCCCGCCAGGGCGATCGCGATGGCAAAGATAGTGACCGGATAGACCGCCGCCACCGCGGCCCACAGCTGCGTCTTCTGCCGCAGGATCGATTCGAGCGAATGCGGCACGCAATAGAGGATCCACAGCGCCTGGCCTTCGGCGTTCAGTGTCTGGAACGCCGAGAAGGCCAGCGTGTAGGCCAGCAGCAGGAACGCGATGGCGGCGAGATTGGCCGGATGCTCCATGGCGCCGACGAAGATGTTGCTGCGCACGTTGAGGAAGATCTGCATCCCGACGATCACGGCGGGCAGCAGCAGCGTCTGGGCCAGGAAGTTGCGGTCGCGGCCGAGCAGGCGCAGCTCGCGCCGCTGCACCGCCGACAGTGGCGTCCACGCCGCAAGCGGCTCGCCCATACCGGCCGGATGCGGCGGCTGCGGCCGGCGCGCGACCGCTTCGCGCATGCCCGCCGCCACCACGCCGTGGCGCAGTTGCCACCGCACCAGCGCCACGCCAGCCGCCGACAGGAGCGCAACCTGCCCCGTCATCATGGCGAAGAGAAGAGCGAGCGACCGGGCATCGGCCGCCGCCAGCGCGCGCACCGCAAGGCCCGTGGGAAACCACGCGGCGGCATCGGGCAGGGCGCCGGCCCAGGCGAAGACGAAGGAGCGCGCCGGCAGAGCCATCGACATGACGAGCAGAAGCGGAAACATGCTGACGATGGACATGGCCGCCTGGAGGTTGCGCAGCTGCGGCGGCGGCAGCGCCAGGCGCAATCCGGTGTCGATCAGGATTTGCGCCGTCCCGACCAGGACCAGGAGCACCAGCGTGAAGGCGAGCCCGAGCACGGGCGCCATCCAGCGATAGCCGCAGGTCCAGGCGAGGACCGACAGGAACGGCGCCAGGATGAGGAATGCGGTGTGATTGGTGATCACGCGCTCGACGAGCTTGCTGAGAACAAGCGTCGACAGCGGCAGCGGCAGCGTGACCAGCCATTCGAGATCCCATTCCGGCCGCGTGATCTCCCGGTTGCCCACCGCGATGAGCAGCGCTGCGGCGAGCAGCAGCATCACGGCCAGCGTGGCGCCCTGCGCGACGCCGCGGGGAATCACGCCGCCGGGCTCCGCCGCGATCGGCTGCAGCGACGGCGGTGCGCCGGGGGCGTCTCCCGAGCGCTCCGTGTCGCCGCCAGCGGGCGCGTCGCCCGGCACCACGACCGAACCCAGCTCCGCCTGCATGTTGGCGATACTCTGGTAGGCCAGGCTGGTGAAGCTGCCGAGCATGCTCAGGGCGACGAGCCCGCCTAGGATCATGAGGCCGGAAGAGGCGCGGCCGGTTCCGGTCCGGCCGGAGGATCCGGTGCGGAAGCGCCAGATCGATTCCATCTGGTTCAGTTGCCGGCGCAGGCGCAGTCGCGTGAGCAACCACGCCGCCCGCGACGCGCTGACGGCACCGGTCACGCCTGCTCGCTCCTGTCTTCGTCGGGCTGCGTCACCTTGAGGAACACCTCCTCCAACGATCCGCCGGGAACGACCTTGTCCTGCAGCGCGTCGAGCGCTCCGACCGCGACCAGCTCGCCTCTGTGGATGATGCCGACGCGCGAGCACAGGCGCTCGGCCATGTTCAACAGGTGGGTGGAGAGGAAGACCGTCTTGCCCTGCGCAGCGGCAAGCCGCAGCCGCTCCTGCACTTCGCGCGCGGCGCGCGGATCGAGCCCGTTGGTCGGCTCGTCGAGGATGAGCACCGCCGGATCGTGGATGAGGGCACAGGCAAGGCCGAGCTTCTTCTTCATGCCGGTGGAGTAGTTCACGGCGTACTCCTCCGAGGCGTCGTTGAGCGCGAGCTCGTCGAGCAGCGCGGCGGCCCGCTCCTGCGCCTCGTCGCGCGGCTGGCCGTGCATCTCACCGACGAAGGCGAGGATCTCGCGGCCGCGCAGGTAGTCGTAGAACATGGGATTGTCGGGCAGATAGCCGACGCGCCGCTTGAGCTCGACGCGCTCCGTCTGGCAGTCGAGCCCGTCGATCGTGGCGCGGCCGCTGGTCGGCACCAGGATGCCCATCATCATGCGGATGGTCGTGGTCTTGCCGGCGCCGTTGGGGCCGAGGAAGCCGAACACCTCGCCGCGCGCGATGCCAAGCTCGAGGTCGCGCACGGCGGCGAAGTCGCCATATGTCTTGCCGAGGCGATCGAACGTGATCATGTCGCTCATGGGGATGGGGCCGGCCGGCGGGCGAAAGGCGCAATCTATACAAAGAGACCGCGAGGATCCAAAGACGACGCACGGTTTGCCGGCGCCCCACGCCGCGATATAGTCGGCGCACAGGCATGCATGCGGCGAAGACCGCAAAGGCCGGGAGGATCCATGTTCACGCGCCGCACCCTGCTGGCGCATGCGCTTGCGGCCGGCGCCGGCGCGGCGGCCGTGGCGGGCGCTGCGCGCCGGGCGGCCGCGCAGGCATCCCCTGAGCAACGCGCGCGCAACAAGGCCGTGGTCCGCCGCTTCAAGGAGGCACAAGGCACCAAGGACGAAACCGCGATCATGCGCGAGGTGCTGGCACCGGATTACAAGCGCTGGCGCGGCGGCTTCGAGCACCTCGCCAGCAACGCGCGCGAGCAGGGCTTTCCCGGCCCCGGCTCATACCTGCGCGGCGCGTTTCCCGACCGCAAGGACGACATCGTCGACATGGTCGCCGAGGACGACCGGGTGGCCATGCTGTTTCGCCTGCGCGCGACGCACCAGGGCAACCTGTTCGGCATCGCGCCGACCGGCAAGACGATCGACGTCCACGAGATCGGCTTCTTCCGGCTGGCGAACGAGCAGATCGCGGAAGCCTGGTTCATGGCCGACGAGGCGGGCGTGCTGCTGCAGCTCGGCGCCACGCTGCCGCCGCGCCGCGACGGGCGGCCGGTGGTGCCGCCGGTGACGGGCGAAGGCGAGGACCCGGATGCCGTGATCGCCCGCCTGCAGGCGGGGCCGCTGGCCGCGGCGGAAGACCGCAACCGCCTGATCGTCGCGCGCTCGAAGGGCGCGGCGCCCCCGCCGGGCGATCGTGCCGCGAACTTCCGCCCGGCGCGCGTCGGCTTCCAGCACTTGCGCGACTATGGCAACGCCAAAGGCGTCGGCAAAGAAACCATCAGCGCAGCGCTGCCGGACCGGCGCGACCGCATCGACGGCTTCGTCGCCGAGGGCGACAAGGTGTGGATGCGCTTCAAGGTGGCCGGCACCCACGGCGCCAATCTCTACGGCCTGCCGCCCACCGGCCGGCGCATCGAGGTTCCGGAAGTCGCATTGGTGCGCGTCGTCGACGGCAAGTGGCAGGACGCCTGGTACTTTGCCGACGAGCTCGGATTGCTGCTGCAGCTCGGCGCCACGCACCTGCTGCTGGGATGAGTTTTGGGGTCTGGCGGGCGAGCCGGGCTCGCCCGCCGGCAAAGGCTAGTTCGTCGCGAAGCAGTAGAGCAGGCCGTCGCCGCCGGTGCTCTTGAGATCGGCCTGGCTGCAGCCGCCGTCCGGCCCGCGCGACGGGTGCGACGAG
>DATFWC010000057.1:0-5616 GCA_035259885.1 Xanthobacteraceae bacterium | reverse complement strand
TTGCTCATGCGCTCGGCGGCGGTGCGCGCCATGGCGTCGGTGCCGCCGCCGGGCGGGAACGGCACGACCAGCGTGATTGGCCGATTGGGGTAATCCTGCGCGGCGGCGCGCTGCGCCGCCAGCGGCCATGCGCACGCCGCGCCGGCCAGGAGCGCGACGATCGCACGCCGAGTCATGGCGCCCTCCCCTCGATGATCCATAGGGTGGGCAAACGCGCGCAAATAATGTGCCATCAACATACCATGCAGTGCGATCGCGCCGTGCCCACCATTGCTGCGACGCGTCACGCGTGGGCGCGGCGCGCCCGAACCGTAGCCTATGCTGCGCGCGCGGAGCATCGCGCCTTTGCCCGCCCTACGGAAGCAGTGTTCAATTGAACCTGATGCCGGCCGACTTGACCAGCGCCAGGTTGATGTCGATCTCCTTCTTGATCAAGGCATCGAACTGGGCCGGCTTCAGCGGCAGCGGCTCGATCCCTTGCGGCGCGAACTTGTCCTTCACGGCGGGAAGCTGCAGCGCCTTCTCGGTCTCCTGATAGAGCCGATCGATGATCGGCCGCGGCGTGCCGGACGGCACCAGCATGCCCATCCAGTAATTGTAATCGGAGTCAGGGAAGCCGGCCTCCAGCGTGGTCGGCACGTCGGGTACCGCCGACGAGCGCTTCGGCGTGCTGACGGCGAGCGGCACGAGCTTGCCGTCGCGAATGAAGGGCAGCGCCACCGACATGCCAATGCAGGAAAAATCCACGCGGCCGGCCATGACTTCGAGGGCAACGTCCGGCCCGCCGCGGAACGGCACGTGGACGGCCTGAAATCCGGCGCTCAGGCGCAGCCGCTCGGCCGCCCAGTGGGTCGCGCTGCCGATGCCCGCCGAGCTGTAGCTGAGCGCGCCCGTCTTCGCCGCGGCAACCAAGTCCTGCAGCGTCTTCATGCCTTTCGCAGGCGAGACCACGGTCACGTTGGGGATGGTGCCGAACGGGATCACGGCGGAGAAATCGCGCACCGGATCGTAGGAGATGTTGGGATAGGCGGCAGGCGCCGCGGAATGCGCCGAGGCCTGGATGAGGAGTGTGTAGCCGTCGGGCTCGGCCTTGGACACCATGGCGGTCCCGATCGTGCCCCCGGCACCACCGCGGTTCTCGATGACGATCGGCTGCCCGAGCTGGCTCGACAACGGGTCGAGCACGATGCGGCCGACGATGTCGAGGCTTGAGCCGGCGGAAAACGGCACCATGGCGCGGATCGCCCGCGCCGGCCAAACCTGCGCCCGGGCGACCTGCGGCAACGCCGGCGTTGCCAGGGTGGCCCAGGCAAGCTGCAGGAATCGGCGGCGCGTGGTTGCACGCCACATGGCGCCCTCCCCACCAGGTCTGCCGATCAGCGTATCACGCCGCACCTGCGATAACAGTCCTCGGGAAGGCGGAAAACCGGAAGCTCTTGAGCATTGGTTCGTCGGGCAGCGCGAGCAGGCGCCGCGCGGTCGAGATGGCGCGTGCCGAGCCGTGCAGCGAGATGTCTTTGCGCTCGAGCGCGGCCGCCAGTCCGGCATAGCCCAGCCATACCTTGGTGAAGGTCATGAGATTGGCGGCTATGACGACGTCGACCTCGCGGCTCGGAGCTTTGAGGCAAACCTCGATGTCGTCGGGCCGAAACACCAGCCACCAGTAGCGCGGGCTGCGACTGGATTTGGGGATGCCGCGGAAGTCGAAGCGGATGACGAAGCCTTGCGCCGGTATCTCCGCGGGATCGATCTGCCGGCGCATGCCCCACACGAGCATCCCCGGGTCGAGATCATCAGGACCGATCAGTCCCTGGCCCCAGCGCTGGCCCCACACGCTCATCAACTCGACGATGGGCCGGAAATCCTCTCCGGCCGGCGTCAGCCGGTAGAGATGACCTTTGCCCCTGGGTTTGGTCTCGATGTGCACCACGCCGGCGAGCGCGAGTTGTTTCAGGCGCTGCGCCAAAACCGTCCGCGAAATGAGCGGCGCGGCATCCAGGAGTTCACCGAACGCGCGAGCGCCGAAACACAGCTCGCGCATGATGATCGGGGTCCAACGGTCACCGAAGACTTCTGCGGTCTTGGCGACAGGACAGAATTGGCCGTAGGTAAGCATGGATGCATCATCCCCCTCCCGCGGGACGCGCACAAGTACGTTTTACGTACTTGAAGTGTGCCCTTGCGCTGACAGACTGAAGCAGCAGCCGCAAGGGAGGATGTCATGCGTTTCGATTTGCCGGCCGCAGGCGCCGCACTCGCACTGAACGTCATCTTGCTTTCGTTCACCCCATCAGCTTTGGCCGGACCGAAGGATGACGTAGCGGCCGCTGTATCCGCCTGGGCGCGGGCGCTGGGCGAAGACGATCCCGACAAGGTGTTGCCGCTCTACACCCACGACGCCGTGCTGTGGGGGACGCTGTCGCCGACGGTGCGCGCCGACCGAGCGGCGCTACGGGACTATTTCGTCACCGCGTTCAAGGTTCTTCCCGGCCTCAAGGTCGCCTTCGGCGATCAATTGATCCGCGTGTACGGCAACACGGCAGTCAATACCGGCTACTACACCTTTTCCTACACGAAGGACGGAGAAGCCAAGAGTCTGCCCGCGCGCTACAGCTTCACCTACGTCAAGAATGGCGACCAGTGGCTGATCGTCGACCATCACTCCTCGGCAATGCCGCCTCCGCCGAAGTAGGTCGGCGAGCTTCTGCGATGCAGGCTGCGGCGAGGCTCGGTTGAACCTGATCCCCGCCGTCTTCACCAGCGCCGTGAAAGCGCGTTTGCCAGGCTCGTGGCATCCATGGCTGCGGAGGAAGGAATCATGGCGCTCAGGAAGGGAAACGACGATCTGTCTTGTCGTCGTACACACTCCCGACCCCGGCTGGTTCGTGCCATGAGATACGTATCCCGCGCGCCGCCGTAGCGCACAAGGCGGCCTGTTCCGCCAGTGTTTAGAACTCCGTCTCAATCCTCAACCTCACCCGGGAGGCGATCATGCGCCTGTCCATACCCCTCCTGTTGCCCGCACTCCTGCTGGGTCCGGTGCCCGCATTCCTGCTGGGTCCGGCGCCAAACCTCGCCTTTGCGCAAGACGGCACACGACCGGAGCAAGCACCCGCAGTTGCAGCGACGCCGGCAGCGAGTACCGCATTTGTATCCACAGCGACCATCGCCCGCTACGCTTCTCGGTCGGCCGATGATAGCAATACCCGGCTCTGCTTCGGCTTTCTCGAATTCGATGTCGTCTGCGACGCGCCTGTGGCCCACTTGAATCCGTTGCCGCAATCGCAACTCGCGCAGGCCGCACGGGAGACAGGTCGCTCGGCCGCCGACTAGGCGCGCAAACCGCGGCACTCGAAGCTCATGCACGTTGGTCCAAACCTTGTGCGCGCGCCCACGTCGCGGCCACGCGCACGCCGTGCTGGCCAGGAGTGCGACGATCGCACGCCGTGTCATGGCGCTCTCCCCCGAGATCTGACGGTCAGCGTCGTTGGCCTCTTCGGTTTTGGCCGGACCGAAGGATGAAGTCGCGGCCGCCGCATCGACGTGGGCGCGGGCTCTTGGCGAAGACGATCCGGACAAGGTGTTGCCGCTTTAGGCCCAGGACGCCGTGCTGTGGAGAACGCTGTCGCCGACCGTGCGCGCCGACCGATCGGCGCTGCGCGAGTATTTCGTCACCGCGTTCAAGGTTCTTCCCGGCCTCAAGGTCGCCTTTGGCGATCAATTGATTCGCGTGCACGGCGACACGGCAGTCAATACCGGCTACTTTACCTTTTCCTACGTCAAGGACGGCGAAACGAAGAGCCTACCCGCGCGTTACAGCTTTACCTATGTGAAGACGGCGACCAGTGGCTGATCGTCGACCACCATTCCTCCGCCATGCCGCCGGCCGCGAAGTGAGCCGTCGGCTTCGGCGGATATACATGGCGGCCGGACGCACTCGGCGGGCCAGCGGGTGAACCGCATCCCCAGGCGGCGAGTGAGAGGTGGTCATGGCTCGTGATCTTGCGGATCTCGCGCATGAGCTGGGTTCCCAATTTGCCGTGCGTGCGGCCCGTCATGATGATGACGATCTTTTCGTAACCGAAAACTACGACACCCTGAAAGCGCATGGCATTCTGCGCGCTGGGATCCCGGTCGAACTTGGCGGTGGTGGGGCCGAGCACCGCCAGCTCGCCGAGATGCTGCGGATTCTCGCCCGCTACTGCAGCTCGACCGCCCTCGCGCTGGCGATGCACACACATCAGGTGGCGACGATGGTCTGGCGTTGGCGCCGCGATCCCGCGCCGGTCGATGCCCTCCTGCGCAGCGTCGCCGCGCAGGATTTGGTGCTCGTCAGCAGCGGCGGCTCGGACTGGATTGCGGGCTCCGGCAAGGCGGAACGCGTTACCGGCGGTTGGCGCATCACGGCGCGCAAAATTTTTGCCAGCGGCGCTCCCGTTGGCGACGTGCTTGTCACCAGCGCCGTGTGGGACGAACCGCAAAGCGGCCCCACGGTGCTGCATTTTCCGCTGTCGCTTCGCGCCGCAGGAGTAACCGTGCTCGACACGTGGCGTGTGCTGGGCATGCGTGGTACCGGCTCTCACGACATTGCCCTCGATGGCGCTTTCGTTCCGGACAGCGCAATATTCACGCGTCGTCCTCAAGGGAAATGGCATTTGCTGTTCCACACCATCTCCCTTGTGGCCATTCCGCTCATCTACTCGGTGTATCTGGGCATTGCCGAAGCCGCGCATGACATCGCCGTTGAGCGGGCGCGGAGTCGCCGCAACAGCGACGCCGCAGCTCGCGTCATCGGCGAGGTGGAGAATGAACTCGCAACGGCACGCCTTGCCCATCGCGATATGATCGAAGCCGCCGCGACCGCAGAACCGGGCGCGCAAACGACAAATCGCGTCATGATCGGGCGCACTATCCTCGCCCGTTCGGCCATTCGCTCGGTCGAGAAGGCGATGGAAGCGACAGGAGGCGCAGCCTTCTATCGGGATCTCGGGCTCGAACGCCGTTTCCGCGACGTGCAGGCAGCGCGGTTTCATCCACTCCGGGAAACGGCGCAGCTTCGCTACGCGGGCCGGATGGCACTCGGCCTCGACATCGACGGCTGAACTGTAAAATCTAGTTGAACTTGATCCCGGCCGCCTTCACCAGCGCGAGGTTGATGTCGATCTCCTTCTTGATCAACGCATCGAATTCCGCCGACTTCAGCGGCAGTGGCTCGATCCCCTGCGGCGCGAACTTGTCCTTTACGGCGGGCAGCTGCAGCGCCTTCTGCGTCTCCTCGTACAGGCGGTCCATGATCGGGCGCGGCGTGCCGGAGGGCACCAGCATGCCCATCCAGAAATTGTAGTCGGAATCGGGATAGCCCGCCTCCAGCGTGGTCGGCACGTCGGGCAGCGCCGACGACCGCTTCAGCGTGCTGACGGCGAGCGGGGTGAGCTTGCCGTCGCGGATGAAGGCTAGCGCCGACGAAATGCCCATGCAG
The DNA here is from genome assembly GCA_035259885.1 of Xanthobacteraceae bacterium. Classification (GTDB taxonomy): domain Bacteria; phylum Pseudomonadota; class Alphaproteobacteria; order Rhizobiales; family Xanthobacteraceae; genus DATFWC01. Next base: position 137 of record DATFWC010000057.1, on the reverse strand, counting down.
GAGAAATCGACGCGGCCGGCCACCACCTCGGTGAGCGCTTCCGGGCCGCCGCGAAACGGGACATGCACCGCGTCGAAGCCGGCGGCGACGCGCAGGCGCTCGGCCGCCCAATGGGTGGCACTGCCGGTGCCGGCGGA
>DATFWC010000056.1:0-2254 GCA_035259885.1 Xanthobacteraceae bacterium | reverse complement strand
GCCGGCGGGCCGGAAGCGCAATGCCGAATTCGGCAACCTCAGAACGTCGTCGCGCTGTTGCACCAGGATCCGCAGGTTGGCCGTCATGCCCGGCAACAGCAGCAGATCCTCGTTTTCGGCGGAGATCACGACCGTGTAGGTGACGACGTTCTGCGTGGTTTGCGGCATCTTGCGGATGTCCACGACGCGGCCCGGAAACGCGCGGCCGGGATGGGAATCCACCGTGAACGATACTTCCTGTCCTGCCAGCACCCGGCCGATCTCGGCTTCGTCGACATTGGCGTGCAACTCCATGGTGCGTAGATCGGGGGCGATCGTGAACAACGTCGGCGCCTGCAGGCTGGCGGCAACGGTCTGTCCCACGTCGACCGTGCGGTCGATCACCACGCCATCTATCGGCGCACGGATCACGGTGTGATCGAGATCGACGCGGACCTGTTGCACGACCGACTCGCGCTGCTTGACCTGGGCCAGCGCATTGTCGAGCTGAGCACGGGCGATGTGGATCATCGCCTCGGTTCCGACCTGCGCCGAGACCGCCCCCATGATCCGCGCCTTCGCCGCCGCGAGCTGCGCATGCGCACTATCATGTGCGGCATCGGAGCGATCGCGTTCGGCAGCCGAGCCGACGCCGCGCGCGAACAGGTCCTGTTTGCGCTGGCGCTCGCGCTCCGCGTCCTTGAGCGCGGCTTCGGCGCGTTCCATGTCGGCCTGTGCAACCAACAGCGCCGCGCGGGCGCCGTCGGCGTCGGCCTGGACACGTGGCAGCTGCGCGCGTTGAATTTCGGCGGCGGCCGCAGCCACTTCGGTCTCAACAACGGCCTGCGCCAGGCGCGCCCGGACCGCGTCATCATTGAGGCGCGCGATCACGTCGCCGGCTTTCACCGGCGAGTTGAAGTCGGCGAGAAGCTCCTTGATTTGCCCGGACGCCTGCGAGCCCACGAGAATGGCAGCAAGCGGCTTCAGCGTTCCGGCGGTGGCGACGGCGCTGACGATCGGGCCGGCGTCGATCGGCGCAAGCCGGTACTTCATCGCCGGAGTTGCCGAAGACAACGGCCCGAACGCGCCGAGGCCGACACTGCCAGCGACGAGCAGAACGATGCCGCCGATTGAACGCCGACGCCAGCGCCTGCGGTTCGGCGGCCTGGCCGCCGCCTTGGCGCGATCGCTGTCGGACGCGCCCTTACCGGACAACAATGGCTTGTTCTGTCTCACTGGGCCTCCTCGCGCGATCCGCGCCGGTGTCCCGATTCCGAAGTTCGCAAGACCTTGCAGCACGCTCGTGTGCGAACTTCAGACTCGGGGCACTGCTGCCAACGCTACCTTGCAAACGCCGGGCCAAACCGCGATCACGGACGAGCGGCGCGCCAAATGCGGATTCGCCGGCATTTTCGCGCAGGTCCATCGGGGGGCGCGGTGCAGCGGGGTGATAACCCCCGGTGAACTGGGGGAAATGCCCATTCGATGCGGGCCAAAGCTGTTCCGGCGTGCCGCCGTGCGCCGCCGGCCGAATCCGGCTCAGCCGATCCCGTGCTTTCCGATGCGGTAGCGCAGTGTGTCGCGGGAGACGCCGAGGAGCTTGGCGGCGCGGGTCACGTTTCCCTGGGTGTGGGCCAGCGCGCGGCTGATCAGGGTTCGCTCCGTGTTCATCAGGATGGCCCCTGGCTGCATCGTGGCTTCCCCGCCCGGCGCGAGGTCGGCCCCATCACTCGGAAGCAGCGGCAGTACCGGCGCTGCTTCAAGCAGTTCCGTTGGAACGATGCCGAGATGCGCTTCGTCGATGATATCACCGCCGGCGCTGAGCAGCGCCTGCTCGATGACATTACGCAGCTCGCGGACGTTACCCGGCCAGAGGTGGTCACGAATGCGGTCGAGGGCGCGTGGTGAGAATCGGGTGGCCTGACGCCCATAACGGTGGCCATGCAGTGCGAGAAAATGTCGGGCAAGGAGTTCGGCGTCGCCATGACGGCTGCGCAGCGCCGGCACGTCGATAGTCACGACGCGCAGGCGGTAATAGAGATCGGAGCGGAACTTGCCGGCGCGCACCAGCTCCTCCAAGGGCCGGTTGGTCGCGGAGACGAACCGCACATCCACGGTGCGGTCGCGTACTCCACCGACGCGGCGGACCGTGCGGTCCTCGATCAGCTTCAACAGCTTGAGCTGCACGGCTGGTTCGATATCACCGATCTCGTCGAGGAACAGCGTGCCGCCGTGGGCTGCTTCGACCAGACCAACCCTGCGATCCTTGGCATCG
>DATFWC010000055.1:0-6376 GCA_035259885.1 Xanthobacteraceae bacterium | reverse complement strand
ATATGGGCCTGTTTCCCGCCAAGGACGGGCCGGAGCAGCGCGGGTTTCAGGAGCTTCTGGCGCTCGCCGGCGACGGATCCGGGCGATGCTGGGTGAAGCTCACCGGCATCTATCGCTTCTCCGCCGACCCGACGTTCGCGGATGTGGCGCCATTCGCACAGGCCTTGATCGCCGCCGCGCCCGACCAGTTGATCTGGGGCAGCGACTACCCGCACCTGTCGTTCCACGACCTGGTCGGGACGATCGGGCTCTACAACAAGCTCGGCGAGTGGGCCGATGCGGCACAGCGCCAGCGCATCCTCGCCGACAATCCGGCCAGGCTGTTCGGATTCGCGTGAGCGGCGCGAAGGACCGGGCTTTGTGGCCCTCCGCGCCACGTATCAAAACTACTTCATCTGGCGGGCGCGCGGCCGATCACAGCCGCCGTAGTAGCCATAGGCTCTGTCATTGTCGACCGGGATCCAGCACTGAGCCTGCGGGCTGCCTTCCGGAGATGTCACGGGACGCGAACCGGGAGTCGTGGAATTGGCGGCCGACAGGCTGTTCTGCGCCGCCGTCGGCTCCGGCTGCGCGTGGCGCGCTTTTTTCGCGAATCCGGGCGTCGTTGCGCCCAACGCGAGAGCGAGCGCCAGGCCAAGGACGACTGTTTTGTTCAGCATGATGTCCTCGTTCGTTTCCTGATGCCCCTGCGTGGACTCAACGGTCGAGCCAAGCCCAGGGTTTCCGTCGGGTTCGGGTCCGACATCGTGTGGACAGGATTGCATTCTGGTCATGGCCTGCGGCCCGGCGGTTGCGAAAACATCGGCGCCATGGGATCGGTCGCCGATGTCTTCCGCGCCGCCCGCCGCGCCGTCGCCGCACGACTCGAGTCTCGCTGCCTTTGCGCACGGTGTGCTGACGGCTTGGCGCTCGGTCTTCGCCTATGTCCTGTTCGGCACCTATATCGGCATCGGCGCGCTCGCCCACGATTTCGGCTTCAGCGTCGGCTGGATGGTGCTGTCTACTGTGCTGATCTGGGCGGCACCGGCGCAGGTGATCCTGATTTCCACGCTCGGCAGCGCCGCGCTGATCGACACCGCGCTCGCCGTCAGCCTGAGCAGCGTGCGCTTCATGCCCATGGTGGTGGCGCTGCTGCCCATGCTGCGCGACGCGCGCACGCGAACGCGACACCTGCTCGTGCCGACGCACCTCACGGCCATCAGCGTGTGGGTCGAGGCGATGCGGCTCCTGCCGACGCTGCCGCGCGATCACCGCATCGCCTTCTATAACGGGCTGGGCACCGGCCTGATCACGCCGCCGATCATTGCCGGCGCCATTGGGTTCTACGTGGCCGGCCAGGTCCCGGTCGTGTTCGCGGCCGGACTCCTGTTCCTCACGCCGCTGTCCATGCTGATGTCGATCACGCGCAACAGCCGGACCCTGATCGATCGCGCGGCGCTCGCGCTCGGGTTCGTCATCGGCCCGCTCATGGCCGCCACCAAGGTCGGCCTCGATCTGATGTGGACCGGCATCATCGCCGGCACCATCGCGTATGTGGTGCACCGCCTGCGCGAGGCCGTGCGATGAGCGCGGCGTTTTCGCAGCTGGGGCCGTACTTGGCGCTGATCCTGGTCGGCTTCCTGCCCAACGAGATCTGGCGCCTGCTCGGCCTCCTGGTGGCGCGAGGGCTCAACGAGGACTCCGAGATCGTCGTCTGGGTGCGGGCGGTCGCAACCGCCATCCTGGCCGGCGTGATCGCGCAGCTCATCGTGACAAGCTCCGGCGCACTCGCCACCATTCCGCTGGCGGTGCGCGTCGCCGCGGTGGTGGCCGGCTTCCTCGCCTTCCTGCTGATCAGGCGCTCGGTGTTCGCCGGCGTGGCGATCGGCGAAGCGGTGCTGATTGTGGGCGCGTTTGCGCTTGCGCCTTAGGATGGGCAAAGGCGCGTTGCGTCGCGCCATCAACGTATGTTGCCCCGGAAAACGCGCCGTGCCCACGTGTGCTGTCATTGGTTCAACACCGCGTGGCACGCCGCGATCGAGCCGCATCAATATGCCGACAGGACGAGCACGCGCGCCTTTGCCGACCCTACGGCGAATCGAGCGCCGCCTTGAGCTTCCTGGCCTGATCCTCGAGCACCTCCGGCTTCTCCTTCTCGCTCGCCGGCGGCTTCATGGCGACGCCGTTGCGGCGTGGGATGACATGGACATGGAGGTGGAACACGACCTGGCCGCCGGCCGGCTCGTTGAACTGCTGGACCGTCACGCCGTCGGCGCCGAACACTTTTACCGCCGCCCTGGCCACCTTCTGCGTCACCTTGGCGACATGGGCGAGGTCGTCGGGCGGGACGTCGAGGATGTTGCGCGCCGGCGCCTTGGGCAGCACCAGGGTGTGGCCGGGTGCCCGCGGCATGATGTCGAGGAAGGCAAGGCTCTTGTCGTCCTCATACACCTTGTAGGCGGGCATCTCGCCGCGCAGGATTTTGGCGAAAATATTGTTCGGGTCGTAGGCCATGGGGAGCCCCAAGATTTTGCGGATCACGATGTGTCGCAGCACGTCGCGCGCCGCGTCAAGCTTGAAGCGAAGCGCGCCCGGCACTCAGGCCTCCTCGGCCGACACCTTCCGGTACGGCGCGTAGGTGGCGAGTTCGGTGCCGGCCGCCGCCACATAGTCGCGCTCGCGCCTGAGGTAATCGGCAACGGCACGGCGCAACCCGGCATCCATGATGAAGTGGGCCGAGTAGGTGGTGCTCGGCAGGTAGCCGCGGGCGATCTTGTGCTCGCCCTGCGCGCCCGCCTCGACGCGGGCCAGCTTGTGCGCAATGGCGAAGTCGATCGCCTGATAATAGCACAGCTCGAAATGCAGGAACGGATGGTGCTCGATGGCACCCCAGTTGCGGCCGAACAGCGTGTCCGAGCCGATGAAGTTGAGTGCGCCGGCGATGAAGCGGCCGGCCCGCTTGGCCATTACCAGCAGAGCATGGTCGCGCATGCGCTCGCCGACGATCGAGAAGAACGTACGCGTGAGATAGGGCCGGCCCCATTTGCGCGAACCGGTTTGCATGTAGAACGAAAAGAAGGCGTCCCATGCGGCTTCGGTGAGATCGGAGCCGGTGAGCCAGTGCACGGTCACGCCGGGCGGCAGGGCGTCGCGCCGCTCGCGGCGGATGACCTTGCGCTTGCGCGCCGCCAGCGCCGCCGTGAAATCGTCGAACGAGCCGTAGCCGCGGTTCTCCCAGTGGAACTGCTGGTCGGTGCGCTGGAGGAACCCCTGCTGCCCGAGGAAGCGCCATTCGGCCTCGGTCAGGAAGGTGAGATGGGCCGACGAGGCGTCGCGCAGGCGGGTCAGCTCGATCAAGCCGGCCGCCAGGCCGGCCTGCACCGTGTCAACGTCGGCGCCGGGCCGCACCAGCAGGCGACGTCCGCTGGCCGGCGTGAACGGCACCGCGACCTGGAGCTTTGGATAGTAGCTTCCGCCGGCGCGTTCGTACGCCTCGGCCCAGCCGTGGTCGAACACATATTCACCGCGCGAGTGGCTTTTCAGATAGCAGGGCGCGACACCCAGCACCGCCCCGTCGGCGGTTTCGGCCACGAGGTGCTGCGGCTGCCAGCCGGCCCGCGCCACGGCCGAGCCGGACGCCTCGAGGGCGGACAGGAAGTCGTGGGCGATGAACGGATTGAACGCCCGCTCGGGCGGCGCGGAGCCGGTACCCGGCGCCGCAGCGGCCGCAGCGGCAGCGACCGAAGGTTCCTGGCGCAGCCCCAGCGGAGTCGGACCGCCGACGCCGGAGGTTCCTTCCGATCCGACGCAATCTGCGAGTCGGGAGAATCGGTTGGCGTTTGTTGATGGCGGATTGGCGCAGGCATCCCACTCGGCGGCAGCGATGTCGCCGATGGCAGGAAGCACGCGGATGCGCAGGTCGAGTGTCTTGCTCAAGATTTGCGCCGGCCTGGTTTGAGCGCGTGGTCCATGATCTCGGCGAAGCGTTGCCACGGAACCCGATGAAACTGGTTATGGGCCTTGGCCCAGCGAAACGACCCCTGGCCGATCTGGATCGTTCCCAGGATCGTCTTGTTGCGCTGCCGGTCCTGGGTGAAGATCCTGATGTTGAGGGCGGCACCGACCCGCGCCATGTCGCTGGCCGACAGGGTCATGTCAACGATGTGTTTCGGCGGCTTCTTAGCCATCGAGACGCTCCACGGCAAATCTTGCGGCCATTTTAGCCGCTCTCAGGGCCGAAAACCCTCGAAAATGATCTGATCGGCGTAGCGCGCCGCGCGGGCTCGATCCTCTTGCGTGCGCACCGTCCAGCTCAGCAGCGGCAGGCCCAGCACGTGCCGCGCCAGGAACGGGGCAGGGGCCGGCAAATCCTTGACATGGTAGGCGATGAAATGCGGCCGGCTGCGCACGCCGTGCAGGAGGTAGCCGAGCTTGTCGTGCCCATCGCCTTCGTCGCTGTAGCGCTGGGCGACGATGCCGCGCGGCAGATCGGGAACGAAGTCGCGGATGGCTTCGATCGGGGAGGGATCGAACGACATGGTGGCGACCGGGCCCGCATAGGTTCCGATCACCTCGGCGACGCGCCGCGCCAGCCGCAGGTCGCGGTCGAAACGGCTCTTGAGCTCGAGAAACAGGGCGGAGCGTCCGGCCACCAGGTCGAGCAAATCGGACAGCGTCAGCATGCGGTCCGCGGTCGCCCGGAACGGCACCCGCTTGAGCTCGGCCGCCGGCAGGGCGGCGAGCCGGCCTTCTCCCTCAGTGAGGCGGCCAAGGACATCGTCATGATGCACCATCGCCTCGTTGTCGGCGGTGATCTGCAGGTCCACTTCGATCGCATAGCCGGCCGCCACAGCGGCCGATACGGCGGATGGCGTATTCTCGATCACGCCGGCTGCGGCATCATGCAAGCCGCGGTGGGCAACGGGATGCGCCGTCAACCAGTCGAAGGGCATCAGGGCTCAGGCCACTTCGAACGCTCCCTCGACCTCGACGGCGGCATCGAGGGGAAGCACCGCGACGCCGACGGTTGTGCGGGCGTGGCGGCCCTTGTCGGCGAAGGCCGTGACCATGAGGTCGGACGCGCCGTTCATCACCTTGGGCGCGTCGAGAAAATCCGGCGTGGCATTGATGAAGCCGCCGAGCCGCACCACGCGCACCACCTTGTCGAGGTCCCCCAGGCCGGCCTTGATCTGAGCCAGGAGGTTGATGGCGCAGGCACGCGCCGCCTTCTGGCCGTCCTCCAGCGAGACGCCGGCGCCCAGCTTGCCCTTCGCCACCAGCTTGCCTTCAGCATCGAGGCAGAGCTGACCGGACACGATGAGGAGAGTGCCGGTGCGCACGAATCCGACGTAGTTCGCGATCGGCGCCGCCGGGGTCGGCAAAATAATGCCAAGATCGGCGAGCTTACCTTCCACCACTCCGGCCATGACGCCTCCATCCGCCCGCCCAGGCCCCAAGGGGCCGTTCTCGATCGAGTCGCGGGATCAGTCTTGGCCGATCGGGCGGCTCTGCGCAAGCTGCGCCACGCGGTTGCGGCGCGCGCCCGTGGCCCCTATGTTGCGGCGAAATTACGAGGAGATTGCTTGATGACGCGTTGCGCCGATTCCGTCCGTTTCGCAGCCGTTGCGGCCGCCACGGCCGTGCTGCTCGGCCCTTCCGCCCCCGTCTCGGCGCAGAAAGGGCCAGTTGAGCTCGCGTCGCACCGCGCGATCTACGAGCTCAAGCTCGCCGATGCGCGCGGCCGGCGGCAATTGTCCTCGGTCCAGGGCCGCATCGTCTACGACTTTTCCGGCAATGCCTGCGAGGGCTATGCGCTGCAGTTCCGCCAAGTGACCGAACTCGACAATGGCGAAGGCAAGGTGGTGGTCAGCGACCTGCGCTCGGCCACCTGGGAGGAGGGCGCGGCCAAGAACTACCGGTTCAATTTCCAGAATTATCTCAGCGAGCAGCTGGTCGATTCGGTCGACGGCACCGCCGAGCGCAAGGCGCAGCAGATCGCCATCAGCCTGGCGCAGCCGGAGCGCAAGCAGTTCGACGTGGATTCCGCTGTCGTGTTCCCGACCGAGCACATCCGACGCATCGTGGCGGCGGCGCGCGACGGCCAGACGGTGCTGGAGCTGCCGGTCTACGACGGCTCCGAGACCGGAGAGAAGCTCTACAACACGCTCACCGTCATCGGTCGCGCGATCGCGCCGGGCGAGCGCAAGCCGGATGACGCCGCCGCCGGCAAAAGCGTGTTCGAGAACATGACGCGCTGGCCGGTCACCATCAGCTATTTCGACCGCAGCAAGCAGGGCGGCGAGCAGACGCCGGTCTATTCCATCAAGTTCGAACTCTACGAGAACGGCGTGTCGCGCGCCCTGGTGCTGGACTATGGCGACTTCGCCATCAGCGGCAC
>DATFWC010000054.1:0-3547 GCA_035259885.1 Xanthobacteraceae bacterium | reverse complement strand
ACCCCGGCATCATGAAGTGGGCATGGCAGGGGTACATGGATCCCGGCTCTCGCGCCTGGAGCCTGCCCCGGACTTGATCCGGGGGCGCTCGGCCGGGATGACAACGGAGGAAATTGTGCGTCGTCATGTGCGATAGCGCTGCGCGGTGCCCGCGCCGAGACTCGAACTCGGACTGACGAGGGTTTAAGCCTCGCGCCTCTGCCATTGGGCTACACGGGCGAAAAAACAAAAATAGTGCGCCACCGGAGATTCGAACTCCGACTGGATGCATTCTGCGCGCATTGCCTCTGCCGTTGGGCTAGTGGCGCCGAGAGAACTGGTGCTCCCTGGTGGCTTCGATCCACCCGCCACCGCGCTACGAACGCGGTGCGAGCATGATCCCAAAAAAGCCTGGCCCGGACTTGATCCGGGCTGGATACCGGTTTTCGGAAAAGCATGCCCTCCGGCGCGACCGGAGGGATCATGCTCCAAGCATAACTTTGGAGCGAGATGACGCTTCGAAGAAAAGTCATCTCGCTCCAGAGAGCTGGTGCTGGCAGGGTGAATCGAACACCCGACATCCACATTACGAGGGTGGCGCTCTGCCGACTGAGCTATGCCAGCCAGATTGACAATCGGACGGGCGCCGCCCCGCGGACGCGGATGCGTTGGCAATGCTCCGCCGGCGGCGGCGCCATCGTCCTGTCTGGACGTTCACGATGTCAAACAGCCCGGGCCGCAAAACCTGTTCGTCGCAGGTCGTGCGTGTCCCATCGCGCGCAGCACGCCGCGCACGTCGCATGGCGCGCGCGACAGGCCGCGCGTGCCGGTTGCGCGCGCGCACGCAGCGAGCGTCGCGCGAGCAACGTCAGTTCGAATGTTCAGTCAGGTTGCTTGGGCCATCTTGCCCTCTCGCCTGTTGGCGGAGGGTTTTTTGGCCCTGCCGCCGGTTAGTCCGGTCGGAACCCCGGTCGGGGTTCGCGTGTGCATGGGAGACCTTGCATCACGCAGACGCATGAATGCCATTCCCGCCGTCGATCGAACGACGGCGCGGCGGCTTTCAGCGTGAGATATGTGCGTAACGAACGCATGGTTTCCTCGAATTACGTCACGTCATGTTTAATCGCATTACATGCAAATTTCAAGATCGTTTTTGCAATTCCGCCGTGCGAGGTGCGTTTGCGCTGACAGTTTGGTGAATTTTTCGCTTGCAGTCGCACGCAATTAGCGCGCCCGCGCCGAAGCAAAAATTTTTTCGGATGTTTGCTCGCGCGAGCCACATGCTGCTCCTGCGAGCGGGGGTCCAACTTGGCGGCCCAGGCAATTTCATGTGCCGGATTTGCCAACCGCCGTTCGTTTTCGTTCGCGCGGTCGGCACCGGCCGGACATTCCGTTGCGATTTTTGCCGCGCGTCGCAAAAGCGCTTGCATCCGCGCGTCACTTCGATCACAAGCTCGCCCCGTTTCGCCTTCGGCTTCAGGTCCGGGCTCGTCGAGGTCCCGGCCGGCGCGGGCCGCCCTGCGGTTCACGTGTTCCTGCCGAAGCGAAACTCCAAGAGGATAGCTCAGTTGGAAGAGCAGATGACAGTGAATCATCGGGTCGCGGGTTCGACTCCCGCTCCAGCGCTCCGGTTCAGCCTGAAAAGCTGACTCCAATGAAGGGGACCGGACGCGCGCTTCAGTCGCGGTCCGGTCGCTTGGGCCTCAAGGCCTCAATCGCCGAACCCTGACACCGTAGGACCGGCTTTGCGCCGCGGCGGATACCGCCCAGGCGATGCCGGGGGCAACCGTGCGGAGCCGTGCCTCGGTGCGGCGCTCGCGCCTTGCACCCATCGTCGACCGGGCTCAAGCCCCGGCCCGCCGTTCTTCCGGGAAGGCGCGTCCGGAACCCACGTCCTCGTTTTTGGCGCGCTCGCGCGCCGCAACCTGGCCGCCCGGCTCCTGCCGCACGGCCAACGATGGAGGCATGCCATGACGCGTCTGGCGATGCTGCGTGTGACCGTGAAGGACGGCGAGCGGGCGCTGCTCACGCGCAACGGCCGGCTGGAGCGCGTGCTCGCGCCGGGCCGCCACCGCCTGCTCGACCCGCTGCGCCAGCTCGAGGTGGAGCTGTACAACGTCGTGCGCGGCGAATTCGCTGCCGACCGCTACGCGGCCGTCAAGGCGGCGCGGCCGGACCTTGCGGCCGAGGTGTTCGAGGCGGTCGAGACGCGGGGCGGGGAGGTGGCGATCGTCAGCCTCGACGGCCGTCCGGCGCACGTCATCGGCCCGTGGCAGGTGCGCGTGTACTGGAAGGTCGCCACCCGCGTCGATGTCGAGCGCATCGACGTGGCCGCTGATCCGCGCGTCGCGCCACGCCATCTGGTGATGGTGGAGCGCGCGCGCATGACGCCGGCCGGCGCCGACGGCCGCCAGGCCGTGGTCGCGGCGGTGGCGGCGCGCGTGGCCTCCGCCTACGTGAGCGAGACCGTGGTCGAGAACCACGAGGCGGGCCTGCTCTACGTCGAGGGCCGCCTGGTGGAGCGGCTGGCGCCGGGCCGTCACGCCTACTGGACGGTCGACCGCAAGGTCGAGGTGAAGCGCCTCGACCTGCGGCCGGCGGCCGTGGAGATCACGGCGCAGGAGATGCTGACCAAGGACCGCATCTCGCTGCGCGTGACGCTCACGGCGCTGCGCCGGATCGTCGATCCGGAGCGGGCGGTGACCGCGCTGGCGGACGTCGACGGCTGGCTCTATCGGCTGGTGCAGTTCGCCATCCGCGAGGCAGTGGCGGCGCGCACGCTCGACGAGGTGCTGTCGGCCAAGAGCGCGCTCGACGCGGAGCTGCGCGCCTATGTCGGCGCCCGCATCGCCGAGAGCGGCATCGAGGTGACGGAGCTCGGCGTCAAGGACGTGATCCTGCCGGGCGAGATCCGTGAGCTGGTCAACAAGGTGGTGGAGGCGGAGCGGACCGCGAAGGCGAACCTGATCCGCCGCCAGGAGGAGACCGCGGCGACGCGCTCGCTCCTGAACACCGCCCGGCTGATGGAGGAGAACCCGCTCCTCCTGCGGCTCAAGGAGCTCGAGTCGCTCGAGCGGCTGGTGGAGAAGGTCGGCCGGATCGACCTGCACGCTGGCGAGACGCAGGGCCTCGACGCCCTGCTCACCCGGCTCGTGCGCCTGAAGGCGTCCGAGAGCGCCTGACGACGGAAGGGCCGCCGCAAGGCGGCCCTTCTATCGTGCGACTTGCAAGACACACTCGGATGTCATCCCGGGCGCGCCGCAGCACCTAAAGCGCGTTTAGGCGAGTCTTCTACGCGCTATGGCGAAGCGGCGTGGTGCGTTTCAGACCCGGGACCCAAGTATCCCGGTTTGCGAAACCAAGCACGGCAGGGGTACTTGTTGGGGTGGACGGCCCCCGACGGCATCGCTGTGCCATGCTGGCCGGTGTGAATCGCGCCAACACAAGGAGGGCCGTCCGTGAACAAGATTAGCCGCATTGGAATGGACACGTCCAAGAGTGTTTTTCAGCTGCATGGGGTGGATGCGGCGGAGCAGCCGGTGCTGCGCAAGAAGCTGCGGCGTCGTGA
>DATFWC010000053.1:0-6174 GCA_035259885.1 Xanthobacteraceae bacterium | reverse complement strand
CGGACATCGCCGCCAAGATCGAAGCGGCGATCCGCCAGAATGCCGGCCTCATCGCCGAGCAGATTCTTGCCGGCCCGGAAGGCGAGGGCGGCGGCGACGAGGACGAGGCGGCGGAGGGCTGACTCGGTCGTCCCCGCGAAGCATGCCCCCGCGCAGCCTGGGGCGGGCACCCATGCCCACTGTGCGTGGGGCGAGGCGATGACGACGGTGAGTAGGTGAGCGAGGTGAGTGGTGGCAAGGAGTCCTTCGCTGCCGCTCGCCACCCGCCGTGTCGAGCGTGACGATGGTCTACGCCTTTGATACCCTCGGCTATGCCCGACGGTTGCGCGATGCCGGTGTCCCGCAGGACCAGGCCGAAGCGCACGCCACCGCGGCCCGAGACTTTGTCATGGCCGAACTCGTCACCAAGACGGATCTCAATGAGGCGCTCGCACTGACCAGGACCGAGTTCACCCAGGGGCTCGCACTGACCAGGACCGAGTTCACCCAGGCGCTCGCGCTGACCAGGACCGAGTTCACCCAGGCGCTCGCGTTGACCAGGACCGAGTTCACCCAGGCGGTCGCACTGCTGCAACAGAAGATCGAGACTCAGACGCTTCGGCTCACGGTGCGGCTTGGCATGCTGATGGCGGCCGGCGTCGCCGTCCTGGGCGCCATCGTCAAGCTGACGTGATTGGCGCGCCAGGCAGCTCCAGCACGATATCATCGTGTCGACCGGACCGGACGTCGCAGCCTGCGCCGCGACGTTTCACGCCTCCACCACCACGTAGTCGTTCTCGACCGTGACCGGAAACGTCTCGGCCGTGTACGGGCCCTCGACCAGTTTTGCGCCCGGCTCGACGCGGACGGCAAAATTGCGGGCGCGCACGCGCTCGGGATCGCACCACGAGCGGCCGGTGCGGATGTCGAACTCCCACGAGTGCCAAGGACAGCGGATGATCTCGCCGCGCCGGCCGTACTCGTACTCGCCCGGCGTCGAGGATTGCACCAGCCCGGTCAGCCGGCCCTTGCTGAGACTTCCGCCTTTGTGCGGGCAGCGGTCGCTCAGCGCAAAGAACTCGCCCCCGAGGTTGAACACCACAACGGCGCGGCCGTTTACCGTGACGCATTTGCGCCCGCCCGGCGGGATGTCTTGCACGGCGGCGATCACGTGCTTGGGCATAAAGAATCGCGCGTGTAGGGTGGGCAAATTCGCCTGCCGCGGCGCTGATGGTGGGCAACGGCGTTCACGCGAATTTGCCTACCATGCGACGTCGAGGTCGCGCGCCGTTGCCCACCCTGCGGCGGTTCATTCGAACCGGTACAGCGCCCGCGCATTGCCGGCAAAGATGCGGTCGCGGCGCTCGGCGGACAGGCTCGGCGGCAACGCCAGGAACGGGTCGTCGAAGTCCCAGTGCGGGTAGTCGCTGGCGAACAGGATGCGGTCCCAGCCGATCCACTCCATCACCTCGATCAGGTGATCCGGATCCTCGGGCTCCTCCATCGGCTGGGTCGAGACCCAGAAATGCTCGCGGATCAGTTCCGACGGGGGACGCGTCACGTGCGGCACCTCGTCCTTGAGCCGCTGCCAGATGCGGTCGAGGCGCCAGCCGAGCGCCGGCAGCCAGGCGAAGCCCGATTCGAGCAGGACGATCTTCAGGGCCGGATAGCGCGCGAACACGCCCTCCATGATGAAGCTGGTCACCAGCGCCTGCGACGAGGTCGCGTGCTCGGTCATCTCCTCGATATAGAACGACGGCCAGCCGGTGTTGGTCATGGCCCAGCCGCTGTAGCCGAACACGTGGATGCCCACCGGGAGCCCGTGCTCGACCGCGGCCTCGTAGATCGGCCAGTAGCGGCGGCGGCCGAGCGCCTCGGCGGTGCGGCTGAGCAGGAACACCTGCACGTAGTCGCCGGTCCCGGCGCGCTTGTGGATCTCCGCACGCGCCGCCTCACCGTCCTCGTAGGGCACGATGATGGACGCCTTCAGCCGCGGCTCCGGCCGGCTCATGGCGGCGATCTGCCACTCGTTCATGGCTGCAGCGAGGGCGGCGGAAAACTCCGGGTTCTGCTCGCCCTGGCCGGACGGCGACAGCGGATTCATCACGCCGAACTCGATGCCGTAATGATCGAGGTGCTGTTTGCGCATGAAGTCGAGATTGCTGCCCGGCAGGCCGCCGCCGGGCGGCCAGGCGTCGCGTCGCGCTGCCTGTGGCGTGCCCTTGGGATACGGATAGCCCTTGGCAAAGCCGTGGCGCGAGCGCACCCCGTAGGTGTCGAGGTAATCGCACCAGCGCTTGGCCAGGTACGGCCGTAGCTCCTCGAGCGGCGCCTTGGGATGGATGTCGCAGTCGATCACGGCCGGCTTCACGCGCTGGGCGCGCTCGCGCGCCGACTGCCGCACCTCGATGTTCATGGCATCCTCCTGCAGCCTCGGCCGTAGCCCGCCATGAGCGAAGCGACATGCGGGACGGCTGTTCCCGGATTTCGCTGTGCTCATCCGGGCTACGGGGCGTTGAGCCGATTGTAGGTGGCAATCGGGTTTTCGACCAGGATTTTGCGCCTGAGATTTTGCGGAATTCCCGGCGGCAGCGTGTCGTCGCCGTCGAACTGCCAGTGCGGGAAGTCGGAGGCATAGAGCAGCATGTCGTCCGAACGCAGGTGGTCGATGGCGCGTTCCACCGCGTCGGGCGGGGCGTCGAACGGCTGGATGGTCAGCCGCACATGGTCGCGCACGATCTCGGCCGGCGAGCGGTCGACCCACGGCACCTCGCTGCGCAACCCGCGCCAGAATTTTGAGAACCGCCACAGGAAGCCGGGCAGCCAGGTGACGCCGGATTCGATCAGCACCACCTTGAGGTCGGGAAATTTTGCGAAGGCGCCTTCGGTGATCAGGCTCGCGATCTGCGACTGGAACGCCTGCGACTGGGCCGCGTAGTCCTCGGAAAAATAGCTCGGCCAGCCGAGCGAGGTCACCGGGTGGCGGTAGGCGCTGCCGGCATGGATGCCGATGGGCAGGCCGTGGCGCACAGCCGCCGCGTAGAGCGGCCAGTAGGAGCGCCGGCCGAGCGGCGTCTCGCCCATGGCCAGCACCAGAATCTGCACGAAGCGGCGGTCGCCAGCGCGGCGCTCGACCTCGTCCACCGCATGCTCGATGTTCTGCAGCGGCACCACGATCGAGGCGGTGAGGCGCGGATCGCGGTCGAGCCACTCGGCCGCGATCCAATCGTTGAGCGCGCGGGCGAACGCCGCCGCCATGTCCTCATTGAACACGAGCTGGACGCCATAGAGGCAATTGAGGATGGCGACGCCGGCGCCCCAGCGCTCGAACACGTGGCGGCCGACATCGGCGACGCTGGCCGCGGCCACGCCCTTGGGGCCGCGCCAGTCGGGCCGCGCCGTGATCGGCGCATTGGGCGGATAGCTGATCGACTCGAGCGAGGGGATGCCCCGGTCCTCCACCTGGTCGCGCCAGTGGTCGTCGAGATAGGGAAGCAGCGCCTTGATGTCCGGCACGCCCGGGTGGACGTCGCAGTCGATGGCGCGCAGCTCGGGCATGTCATTCCGCCTTGATGTTCGCGGCCCTGGCGATCTCGGCCCAGCGTGCGGTTTCGTTGTGCATCCAGGCGAGCAATTCCTCCGGGCTGTTGCCGCCTGGGAAAATTCCGAGGTGGCGCGTCCTGGCGGCGAACTCGGCCGAGCCCACCACCGCCCGCACATCGTCCGACAGTTTCTGCAGCACTGGGCGCGGCACGCCGGCCGGCGCCACCATGGCGTTGAAGGCGATGACGTCGAAGCCGGGAAAAGTTTCGGCGATGACTGGCACCTGCGGCGTATCGGCGAGGCGCCCGGCCCCGGCGCCGGCAATCAGCTTGAGGTCGCCGGAATCGACGTAGCGTCTGGCCGAGTGCCAGATGTCGAACATGATCGGCACGCGGCCGGCGATCACGTCGGTCAGGGCAGGCGCGCTGCCGTTGTAGTTGATGTGGATCATGTCGATGCCGGCGCGTACTTTCAGCATCTCGCCCGCCAGGTGGCCGACGCCGCGGGGGCCCGGCGAGGTGTAGTTGAGGGGCTCGGCGCGCCGCTTCGACTCCGCGACAAGCTCCGGGATGGTATTGGCGGGAAACGCTTTGTTGGCCACCAGCGCCACCGGCTGGGTAGCGATCATGCTCACGCCGGCGAGGTCCTTGAACGTGTCGTAGGGCAGCTTGGCGTCGATCGCCGGATTGATCAGCAGCGAATTGGTGCCGATCAGCACGGTGTGGCCGTCGGCCGGCGCCTTGGCCACCGCGGCGGTGGCCACGATGGTACCGGCGCCCGGCCGGTTCTCCACCAGCACCGACTTGCCGCCCCATTGCGCCGACAGGAGCTCCGCCAGGATGCGCGCCACCACGTCGGTCGGGCCGCCCGCCGCGAACGGCACCAGGATGCGCACGGGCGCGGCGGGAAACGGCACCTGCGCACGCGCCACCGGGGCGGCCAGGATCATCAGCAGTGCCAGGACCACGGCTCGCATCATGTGTGCGTCACTCCTTGCGGAACGCCGAGATGACGTCCGGCACTGCGGCGTCGTTGCCGGGCGCCATGATATGGGCGCCGGCCACGCCCGGAATCTGCGAAAGCTCCTGCAGCAGTTCGACACAGATGGTCCGGCCTTCCCGTTCCGGGTCGGCCGCCGCCTCCATGCGCCCGACCAGCTTGTCCGGAATGATGGTGCCGAACAGGTGCTGGCGCATCCAGCGTGCCGAGCGCGCCGACCGCAGCGGCGCGATGCCGATCAGCACGTAGACGTCCGAGGTCACGCCGGCGTCGTGCAGCCGGCCGACGTAGCGGCGCACAATGCCGGCATCCAGGCAGAACTGCGTCTGCACGAATTGCGCCCCGGCGGCGATTTTGGCCTTGAGACCGTCAGGACGCCAGTCCGGCGGCGGATCGATCGGCATGTCGGCGGCGCCGATAAAGAATTCTGGCTCGCCGGCGATGGCCTTGCCGTTGGGCAGCTCGCGGCGCTCGCGCATGACGCGGGCGGTCTCGATCAGGCGGCGGGAATCGAGGTCGAACACCGCCTTGGTATCCGGCTGGTCGCCGGCGCTGGGGTCGTCGCCCCCGAGCAGCAGCACGTTGTGAATGCCCACGGCCGCCGCGCCCAGGAGACCGGATTGCAGCGCCAGCCGGTTGCGGTCGCGGCAGGTGAATTGCAGGACCGGCTCGATCCCGGCCTGGAGCAGGAAGAAGGCGGCCGCCGTGGCGCTCATGTGCGCCCGCGCTCCGGCGCCGTCCGTGACGTTGACGGCGTCCGCCAGGCCGCGCAGCGGCAGCGCCCGGCGGGTCACGTCGTCGGGCCGGCACGACAGCGGCGGCGTGATCTCGGCCGTGATGGCGAATTTTTTCGAGCGCAGCCGCTCCTCGAGACGCGAGGCGAGGCGCGGCGGCGATGGCTGGTCCATGGGCGGGCTCGAGGCGGGTGGCGCGGCGGGTTGAAACACCTGCTTCTAGCCGATCGGGACGGTTTCGGTCATCCCGGCCCTTGGGGCGCCCTTTCTGGACAGCCCGCGGGGCCCTAGATAAAAGTCCCGCAAGCCCCTGCGGGCGCGGTGAATCGCTGAGATTCGGCAACAGCTTCGCACGACGGACAGATGAGCGGCGTCAACGAGATCAGGTCGGCTTTCCTCGACTTCTTTGCCCGGAACGACCATGTGGTCGTGCCGTCGTCGCCACTTGTCCCGATCAATGACCCGACCTTGATGTTCACCAATGCCGGCATGGTGCAGTTCAAGAACGTGTTCACCGGCCTGCAGAAGCTTCCCTATGCGCGCGCCGTCACGGCGCAGAAATGCGTGCGCGCCGGCGGCAAGCACAATGACCTCGACAATGTCGGTTATACGGCGCGCCACCACACATTCTTCGAGATGCTCGGCAATTTCTCGTTCGGCGACTACTTCAAGGATCGCGCCATCGAGCTCGCGTGGAACCTGGTGACCAGGGAGTTCGGCCTCGCCAAAGAGCGGCTGCTGGTGACGGTCTATGTCGACGACGACCAGGCCTTCGACTTGTGGAAGAAGATCGCCGGCCTCCCCGAGTCCAAGATCGCCCGCATCGCCGGCTCGGACAATTTCTGGCAGATGGGCGACCTCGGCCCGTGCGGGCCGTGCTCGGAGATTTTCTATGACCACGGCGAGCATATTCCGGGCG
>DATFWC010000052.1:0-4550 GCA_035259885.1 Xanthobacteraceae bacterium | reverse complement strand
CGCCAACGCGCTCGGCGTGTGCGACGACGCCTGCGAGCAGGCGCTGGCGCACGCGCGCACCGCCAAACAAGGCGGCCGCCTGCTGTTCGACCAGCAGCTGATCCAGCTCAAGCTCAACCGCATGCACATGCTCACCGAGGCCCTGCGCGCTTTCGTCATGCGGGTGGCCTGGGAGCACGACCGCAAGATCAAGTCGGCCAATGCCGGCCTGGGGATGAATTTCTCCACCGACGTGATCCAGGAGGTGACGGAGCTATACATGGACGTCCTCGGCGCCGCCGGCTGTCGCATGAGCCGCCACGCCGACAAGCTCACCCGCGATGCCATGATCTGGAGCCACTTGGCGGGCGATTCCGTGCAGCGGATGAAGGTAGCGCGGAGATTGCCGCACTAGCGCGGCCCCACGGCGGCCAACTCCCTCGCACTCGCTGGCGATCGCGCCAGCGCGACATTCATTCGCATGAGCCTCGCCCCGGTCATTCTTGCGCTTGCCTCCGCGCTGTTCTTCGGACTCGGGCTGGTCTTGACTCAGCTCGGATTGCGCGATGTCGCGTGGCTGCCGGGCGCGGCCATCAGCATTCCGTCGTCGACCTTGTTGTTGATCGCGGTCGCGCCGTTCGCCTTGAGCGGCAGCACGCCGGCCTGGGCTGCCCTGCCGATCTTCGTCGCGGTCGGCCTGTCCTATCCGGGCGCCGCGACGCTTCTCACGTTCGCGGCCAATCGCGCGCTCGGGCCGGTGATCACGGGCACGCTCGGCAACCTCGCGCCGGTCTTTGCGGTCGCCATCGCGGTCGGCGTGCTGGGCGAGAGCATTCGCGGACCGCAGCTTGCCGGGCTCGTCGTCATCCTGGCCGGCGTCGTGATCCTGACCACCGGGCGCGGCGGGACGACCGTACGCTGGCGTTCCTGGTATCTGCTGCTGCCGCTGGCGGCGGCCGCCATTCGCGGCCTGGTGCAGCCGGCCATCAAGGTCGGGCTCGACCTGTGGCCGAGCCCGTTCGCGGCTGCGCTCACGACCTACGTCATCTCGTCGCTCGTCGTGATCATCGCGGCGCGCCTGCATACTGGCCAATTCCTGGCCGCGGCGCCGCTGCGCGGCCGGCTGTGGTTCGTGGCGGTCGGGCTGTGCAACGGGCTGGCGGTGCTGCTGTTGTATGCGGCGTTGGCGCAGGGACCGGTCGCGCTCGTTTCCCCGCTGGTGGCGACCTATCCGCTGGTCACGATCGGCGGCAGCGCGATCATCCTCGGCCGGACCGAGCGCAGCGCACGGCTCGTGTTCGGCGTGATCCTCACGATCGCCGGGGTCGTGCTGCTCCTCACCAGCTGACGGCTCATGCGAAGCGGCTGGCGAATGGCCGCTTCGTTACCGGGCCTCCTGGTCGATCGGCGGATCGAACACGATCGGCTTGTAGCTCGGCTCGTGTCCGGGCTGGTGGTGCAAATCGGCGGCCTCCCTTCTGTAGTCGGCAATATCCACGCCGGCAAGCGGGCGCACCGTAAACCCATCGGCCGCGAGATAGACGCCAGTGTCCTGCCACGCCAGGCAAAGCAGGAACTCGGCCGGCTGGACGTAGGGTGAGGACGCGAAGGAGACATCGAGGTGCACGCGCGTTGCGAGCGCGTCGCGCAGCGAAGCCGGAACCTCATCCAGGTGCAGCGGCCGTGGAGGCACGAGAACTTGACCGTAGGGCTCCGGAATATTGAAGCGAACATGGTGCGCCCGGTACAAGAACATGCCACACCGCGCAACCGAGAGGTCCTGTTCAATCAGGCTGATTGACGCCACGTAGGACGACCCTTTCTGGGCCGCCGCCTCGTTGAACCTCTTCACCAGCTTCCAGGCCGGATCGTCTTTCGCCGGAATGACGTTCGGCATGAAGGCGACGTAGACCAGCCTGCCGACGCTGCCCACATGCAGGCCGGGCAACTGCCGAACTTCCGCCGTCAACAGACTTTCGTCGCGAAACAGCATCAGGTTGGCGTCGCCTGGTCCGGGCCAACGCATCGCCGGTCCTTGGCGCGGCGGCAACACGCCAGGACGAAAACCAGGATGAAACACCGCTGTCAGCCTGAACTTCGGCTCGGCGATCGGCGGCAGCGACGCAAGAATGTCCACGACGAGACCATCGTCGGGCCCGATCGACTCGTCGACGACAGCCGGAACCGCACCCGGTTCGCCGGAATCGAACATGCCGACATGACCGTCACGATCAACCGCGAACCAGGTCGTGTCCATGCTGTGCGCCGCCGGAAAGTCCGGATCGGATGCAGTCGTTGCGGTCATCGTTCCTCGCGGCACTGAGATAAGAGTCGTCGCGTTGCACTTATTGAGCGGTCGGGTCGTCCAGCGGCGGGTCGAACACGGCGGGCTTGAAACTCGACTCGGGCACGTGAACCAACCCGGCCGCTTCGCGCTGGTAGGCGGCGGCGTCCGCACCGGGAAACGGGCGCACCGTAAAGCCATCCGTCGCGAGATAGACGGCACTGTCTCCCCATGCGGCACATGGCACGGACTCCGCGGGCTGAATGTACGGCGCGGAGACGAAGGAGACGTCGAGGCGCGGCCGCGTCGCCAGCACATCGCGCATCGCGCGCGGAGCTTCATCAAGACGCAGCGGCCGGTCCGGCACGAGAACCTGACCATAAGGCTCCGCGATCTCGAAGCGGGTATCGTGCGCGTGGTACGCAAACATTCCGCGGCCTGCAAGCGCCAGGCTCAGGTCAGCCAGGTGGTGCGACGTGACGTAGGACGATCGCGCCTGGGCGACGTCCTGCAGGAATCTCTCCCATACCTTCCATCGCGGATCGTCCTGGCCCGCCGGGTCGTCGGACGTCAGGGTCACGCACACCAGCTGGTCGATCTTCGTCACCTTGAGGCCGGGCAACCGGCGCACGTCCGGGGTCAGCACGCTGTCGTCGCGAAACAAGAGCACGCTGGCCCAGCCTTCCAGTGGCCAGCGCATCACCACGCCGCGTCGTTGCGCCAGTACGCCCTCACGAAGACCAGGGTGAGAGACGCCCGCCAGCCTGAACTTCGGCTCGGCAATCAGCGGGAGGGATTCGACCGCCTCCAGCACGGCGTCATCCTCCATGCCGATGGATTCGGCGGTCTCAACCGGAACCGCGCCGACTTTACCGGAATCGAACACGGCAACATGGCCATCGCGGTCAACCGCGAACCAGTCCGTATCCATGCTGTGGGCGGCCGGGAAGTCCGTGTCGGAATGAAACGTCGTCGTCATCGATCCCTCCGCAGAAGGTTACACCGAGATCCGCGAGTGCCGTCTTCAGCGCGGCGTAGGTCGGCGATGACAGGGCCCGCCGTTCGCTCGTGTACGAGCACCACGCCACGGTCTTGTCCCATGCGACCGCGCAGAAGCGCGGGCTCTTGTCGCACGCCATGAGGCACGTCATCGACTGGAATCGGTTGCCGCCGGCGACCTCCGCCATCTGCGCCGCCGAAGGCGTGTCCTGTCCGCGCATCGGCAACAGGACACGGCGGTCGGCGCCGATCCCGGCCGCGTCGAGACGCATGACGGCCTCACGCGCCGCCGCGAGGTTCGAGCGCGCAACCAGCAGATTGACGCCGCTGCGAACGCCGCGCGCCGCCAGCATCGTGACCTGCGAGATGACCCGCCGGACCTCGCTGTCCCGTTCCGGAAAATGAATGGAGACATGCACCTTGTCGGGTGCCGCGGCGACCAGCGCCGCCACCACCCTGTCATCGCGCAGCAGCAGGCCGTTGGTGGTCAGCGAGCGAAACAGGACACCGCGCAGATCGCGCAGGATGTCGAACAGGCCGTCATATTCCAGCGGTTCACCGCCGCCGAACGAGACCGCGCGCACGCCATGGGCGGCCAGGTCGCGAACGAATGCCGTCACCTCGTCGGGCCGGAACTCGGTGCCGCCGCGCGCGTGGCTTGCGCTGTAGCAGAACCAGCACGCCTTGTGGCAGCGCTGGGTGAGCTCGATCGACACCCGTTCGACTTGCACAGCGCCGGCCATGCCCTGCCCCTGCCGCCCAAGCGGCGCCGATATTGGGAGCACCGGCCGCCGATGTCCAGGATGTGTGAGGTGGCGCACACAGCGCCGCAAGGCGCGGTGAACCCGGCCGGTGCCTGGTGACACACCGTGTCGCGGCAAAAGGCTGCTCGTCCCCGATCGCGACCACCCTATCGGCGTGCAAAGGAGCCTTTGCGGCCCTCGGTGTGCCGACCGGCGCCATCAACGTGCTGTTGCTCACCGGCTCCCTGTTCATGCTGCGAGTCTGCGACCGCGTGCTGCCCAGCC
Organism: Xanthobacteraceae bacterium; assembly: GCA_035259885.1. Classification (GTDB taxonomy): domain Bacteria; phylum Pseudomonadota; class Alphaproteobacteria; order Rhizobiales; family Xanthobacteraceae; genus DATFWC01. The sequence continues at coordinate 260 of DATFWC010000052.1, read as the reverse complement.
GCGGCGTGCCCACCCTGGTTGCGCTGGGTGCGCTGGCCGCCGCCCTGTTCGCTTTCCGGGGCTTTCTCGACACGACCCGCGCGCGCATTCTCGTGCGCATCGGCAGCTTCATCAATCATTTCCAGCAAAGCACACCTGATCGCTGCTTGAACTCTTGTCGCAACGCCAGCTTTGTGGATGACGTTGTCGATATGAAAGTTGACGGTGCGCTCGGTCACGTGCATCAGGACCGCGATATCAGCCGACGATTTTCCCTGCGC
>DATFWC010000051.1:0-2916 GCA_035259885.1 Xanthobacteraceae bacterium | reverse complement strand
CGAGCCCTATGATTACGTGGTGACACCGTCCGGCTCGTGCGGCGGCATGCTCAAGGTGCACTATCCCGAGCTGTTCGCCGGCGATGCCGACTGGCTGCCGCGCGTCGAGCGCTTCTGCGCCAAAACCTTCGAGCTGGTCTCCTTCCTGGTCGACGTGCTGAACATCACCAACGTGACAGCGCGCTTTTCCGGCACTGTCACGTATCACGACGCCTGCTCGGGCCTGCGCGAACTGGGCATCAGGGCGCAGCCGCGCCGCCTGCTCGCCGGCGTCGAAGGGCTCAACCTCGCCGAGATGCGCGATGCCGACGTGTGCTGCGGCTTCGGCGGCACGTTCTGCGTCAAGTATCCCGACATATCCAATGCGATCGTTACCAAGAAGGCGGATAACATCGCAGCGACCGGGGCCGACACGCTGCTCGCCGGCGATCTCGGCTGCCTGATGAACATCGCCGGAAAGCTGCAGCGCGCCGGCCACGCGGTGCGCGCGCGCCACGTCGCCGAAGTCCTGGCCGGCATGAGCGAGACGCCGGGGATCGGCGAGGCGCGCCGCGCCGGGACGAAAGCGCCATGACGGCCCCGCTCACCTCGCCGCGCTTCAAGGAGAATGCGCGCGCGGCGCTGGCCGATGCGCCGCTGCAGCAGGCGCTGAAATTCGTCGAGGTGAATTTCATCGCGCGGCGGCGCGAGGTGGCCGATCGCCTGCCCGAGTTCGACGCGCTGCGCGATGCCGCGCGCGACATCAAGAATCACACGCTCGAGCACCTCGACCTCTATCTCGAGGCCTATGAGGAGCGGGTGCGGTCCGCCGGCGGGCACGTGCACTTCGCGCTCACCGCCGAGGATGCGCGCAACATCGTGCTCGATATCTGCCGCAAGGCAGGGGCCAAAACCGTCACCAAGGGCAAGTCCATGGTGTCGGAGGAGATCGGGCTCAACGCGTTCCTCGCCGCCAATGGCATCGCGCCGATCGAGACGGATCTGGGCGAATACATCATCCAGATCCGTGGCGAGATGCCGTCGCACATCATCGCGCCTGCCGTGCACCTGACCAAGGAGCAGGTCGAGGCCGACTTCCGCCGCGTGCATACGCACCTGCCGCCCGAGCGCAGCCTGGTGGAGCCGACCACCATGCTCACAGAGGCGCGCAACGTGCTGCGCGAGCGCTTCCTGGCCGCCGACGTCGGCCTCACCGGGGCCAACTTTCTCGTCGCCGAGACCGGCACGTCGATCATCGTTACCAACGAGGGCAACGGCGATCTCACCCAGACCTTGCCCAAGGTACATATCGTGCTGGCGACCATCGAGAAGCTGGTGCCGACCCTGGAGGACGCCGCGCAGATGCTGCGCGTGCTGGCGCGCTCGGCCACGGGGCAGGAAATGTCGGTCTACACCACCTTCTCCACGGGACCGCGCCGCCCCGGCGATCCCGACGGTCCCGCCGAGTACCACGTCGTCATTCTCGACAATGGCCGTTCTGCCATGCTGGGCGGCGCCTTCCAGGATATGCTGCGCTGTATCCGCTGCGGCGCCTGCATGAACCATTGCCCGGTCTATCACGCCGTCGGCGGCCACGCCTATGGCTGGGTCTATCCCGGCCCCATGGGCGCGGTGCTCACGCCGAGCCTCGTCGGCATCGACCAGGCCGGGCACCTGCCCAACGCGTCGACCTTCTGCGGCCGCTGCGAGGCCGTGTGCCCGGTGCGCATCCCGCTGCCGCGCATGATGCGGGCGTGGCGCGAGCGCGAGTTCGAGCGGCATTTGTCACCGGCGAGCCAGCGCACCGGCTTGGCGTTCTGGGCCTTCTTCGCCAGGCGCCCGCGTCTCTACGGCGCCGCGACCGCCGCCGCGGCGTTCGCGCTCGGTTTGCTCGGCGCTGCACGCGGCCGCTTCCGCCGGCTGCCCCTGGCGCAGGGCTGGACGCGCCATCGCGACTTCCCGGCGCCTGAGGGTGCAACGTTCCAGGCGCAATGGCGGCGCCGGACTCGGCCGCACCCATGACGGCGCGCGATACCATTCTGGCCTCGATCCGCCGCTCGCTCGGCGTGCGTGGCGACGAAGCGCCGCGCCGCATCGCCGTGGCCGAGCGGCTGGCGAAACACCCGGCCGGCATCATTCCGGCGCGCGGACAGCGCGAATCGGAGCGGCTCGCGCTGTTCCGCTCGATGATGCAACTGGCGGCCGGCACGGTCGAGGTGGTCGCGCGCCGCGACGAGGTGCCGGCCGCGGTGGCAGAATTCTTGCGCGCGCACAATCTCCCCCCTGCGCTGCGCCGCGGCGCCGATCCGCGGCTCGACGCCATGCCGTGGGGGCGCGAGCGCACGCTCGATGTCGCCACCGGCCCTTCCGACGGTGGCGACGCGGTCGCCGTGTCGCATGCGTTCGGCGCCGCCGCCGAGACCGGCACGCTGATGCTGACCTCCGGTCCCGACAATCCGACCACGCTCAACTTCCTGCCCGAGACCCATGTCGTGGTGGTGCAGGCCGACGACATCGCCGGCGACTACGAGACGCTGTGGCGGCGGCTGCGCGAACGCTACGGCGCTGGCAAGATGCCGCGCACCGTCAACTGGATCACCGGCCCCTCGCGCTCCGCCGACATCGAGCAGACGCTGATCCTCGGCGCCCATGGGCCGCGCCGCATGCACGTGATCGTGGTCACCGGCGGCTGACTGGTTGCGGCCAAAAACGGAACCAAAACGGGGGGTTAGCCGTTATCCAGGACCGGCGCGTCGCGCGATGTGCCGACCAGGAGGAATTCATGACCGCACAGCTGCAACGCAAGCACGACGACGAGCACGCGAAGGTGCAGCGCCGGAAGGAAGACAGGGAACTCGACAAGAGTCTGCAGGATTCGTTCCCCGCCTCCGATCCGCCCGCCATCACGCAGCCGACGCCGACGCCGGACGCCGACGA
>DATFWC010000050.1:0-2796 GCA_035259885.1 Xanthobacteraceae bacterium | reverse complement strand
AGCCCGAAGCGCTGCGCGGGAGTCCAGCTCAGAAGCTCGGCCATGCGGTTGTATGACAGGCCGCGCCTGCCGCCTTCGCTCAGCACGCCCGAGAGCAGATATTCGGTGCCGCCGAACCCGGCCTTGGCGAGCCAGATGTCGGACGGGTCGTCCTTCGACCATTTCTGTTCGGCCGCGCAGCAGGCATGGTCGCTGACGATCCAGTCGATCTTGCCGTCGAGAACGGCCTCCCACAGCGCCTCGACATCCTCGCGCGGCCGGATCGGCGGATTGACCTTGGCCCGGACGGCACAGTCGCAATCCACATCCAGCAGCAGATGGCCCACCGTCACTTCGCGGCGGAACGCGATGTGAGGAAACACCTGCTGCATGGTCCATGCCGCCTCCACGGCTTTGCGCGAGCTCAGGTGCAGCAGGTTGATGTTCAGGCAATCGGTTTCGTTGGCGAGATAAGAGGCGATCCATATCGCCAGCCCTTCCGAGTGCGGCGGGCGGGCGGCGCTGTAGGCACGCAGCCCGGACAGCTTGCCCTCGCGCTCGACGATCTTCGTATAGGCGTTGAGGATGTCGGCCAGCTCGCAATGCAGGCTGACGCTGATCTGCGGCGCACGCTCCGGGTATTTCTTCATCAGGCGCTGGGCCGAGCGCATGATGAATTCGAAATGGGCGATGTCGTAGGATTCGTCGGGGCCGAGCATGAGAAATTCGTTCTGATGCGACGAGCGCCCGTGCAGCCCGTAGCCGCCATAGAACATGAAGATCTTGAACGAACCGATGCCGTGGTCGAGGACGAGCTGCTCCATCTCGTCGATGTGGCCGGCTTCGATCGGCGCGACGTGATAGCCGTAATCGACCCAGAACCGCCCTTCCGACTGCTTGAGCACTTCGGGCATGAACGCGCGGTACGGACCGCCCCGGTTCAGGTAGTAGTGCCCGGTCCTGATGTAGTTGAGGCTCGAGGTCACCCCGCCGATCGCGGCCGCCTTGCTTTCCGACACGGCATCCTGCGCCAGCGGCGCATAGATGCCGATATGCATGTGGGCGTCGACGCATCCGGGGAATGCCAAAAAATTCTTCGCGTCGAACACCTCCCGCGCATGCTCGGCCGCGATATCGGGGGCAAGGCGGGCGATCTTTCCATCCTTGACGGCGATATCGAGCCGGTCCACCGATGTCGTGTTGGGCCGCACCACGCGGGCGTTCTTGATCACCAGATCGAACAGCTTTTCCATCGGGGTCTCACAATCCGAGATACGCGCGCTTGAGATTGGGGTCGTGGCGGAGATCGGCCGCGCTTCCGTGCAGGACGAAGGCGCCATTCTCCAGGATATAGGCGCGGTGCGCCACGTCGAGGCTCTGCACCACGTTCTGCTCGACCAGCAGTAGGGCGACCCCGTCCGCGTTGATGCGCCGGATCAGGGTGAACAGCTCGGCGACGAGCAGCGGCGACAGGCCGAGCGATGGCTCGTCGAGGATGAGCAGTTTCGGCTCGGCCATCAGGCCCCGGCCGATGGCCAGCATCTGCTGCTCGCCGCCCGACAACGTTCCGGCCCGCTGGGACTGGCGTTCGGCAAGGCGGGGAAAGATCGCGAACACGCGCTCGCGATTGTGCCTCCGCCGCGCGCGGCCGCGCCGGTAACCGCCGAGATCGAGGTTCTCCCTGGTGGTCAGGTTGGGAAACACGCGCCGTCCCTCCGGCACGTGGATGAGGCCGCGCGCCACGATCTCGGCCGGCCTCTCGCGTTCGATCGCCCGGCCGGCGAAGCGGACCGAGCCGCGCGTGGCGCGCAGCACGCCGGAAATCGCGCGGTTGAGCGTGGACTTCCCTGCCCCGTTGGCACCGAGAATCGCCACGACCTCGCCTTCGCCGACCTCGAGGTCGATGCCGCGCAGCACGTCGGCCCCGCCATAGCCGGCCACGAGCCCGGTGATGGCAAGCAGGGTGTCAGGCATGCTCACCTCCGGCCGCCGACAGGCGCGCGGCGGCGCCGTGACCGAGATAGGCTTCGACCACGCGCGGATTGCCGACCACGGCCTGCGGCACTCCTTCGGCGACGATGCGGCCCTCCACCAGGACGAAGACGTGGGTCGCGAGGCTCATCACCGCCTGCATCACGTGCTCGATCATCAGGATCGTGATGCCGCGATCGATGAGCGCTCGGAGCGTCGGCACCATGGCGGCCACCTCCGCCGGATTGAGGCCGGCCAGCACCTCGTCGAGCAGCAGGAGCTTTGGCCCGGTCGCAAGCGCCCGCGCGACCTCCAGCCGCTTGCTGCCGGCGGTGGTGAGGCTGGCCGCCGGCCGGTCGAGCAGGTCGGCTAGGCCGACCTGCCCGGCGATGTCGGCCGCCGCGTCGAGCGCATCGGCGCGCGAGCGGCGCGACAGGTGCGCGCCGATGGCAATATTCTCGCGAACCGTCAGGCCGGCAAAAGGTTTTGCGATCTGGAACGTGCGCGCAATGCCCCGTCGCGCCAGGAGATGCGGCGCCAGGCCGGTGATGTCCGCACCGCGATGGAAGATGCGGCCCGCGCTCGGCGGTTGGAAGCCGCTGATGATGGAGAACAGCGTGGTCTTGCCGGCGCCGTTCGGTCCGATCAGGGCCGTGATGTGGCCGGCCTCGATGGCAAGCGAAACGTCATCGACGGCGAGCAGTCCGCCGAATCGCTTGCCGACGCGTTCCAGCCGCAGCAGCGGTTCAGCCATGCGCCTGCTCCACTGCCGGCGAGCGCCACCGCGCCACACGTCGGCGCGCGTCCGAGAGCAGGCCGGCAATCCCGCGTGGCGCGAAGGCCACG
>DATFWC010000049.1:0-4139 GCA_035259885.1 Xanthobacteraceae bacterium | reverse complement strand
AGGTCGGTGGCGCAGATCGCGACCGCGTCGATGCGCACCAGCACCTCGGCCCGCTTCGGCACCGGCACGGGCTTGTCCTTAAGCGTGAGCTGGCCGGGATCGCCGAGCACCCACGCCTTCATGACGTCGGGGATCGGGTGGCTGGCGGCGGTCCTTACGCCGGCGGGCGCATACATCCAAAGTCCTCCTGGAGCAGATTTCGGCGGAAACAAATCATCGCTGCGCGCCAAGATCAACCATCTGAATGGGTTATAATTAGCTTTTGTCAGGACGATGCCGATTGCCTGGTTGTCCCATCGCGGTACCGTATTGCCGTACTTGCGGCAAATTGTTGCGCATGGAATAACATGATATAGGTCGGATAGAAAATCCGGGGGAAACGATGCGGCGTATCCTTATCACGGTTATCACTACCTTCATCCTCGGCTTGGTGTATGGCTGGGCGATCTCGCCGGCCGCCGCCCAGGCGATTCCAAAATCGCTACAGGAAGGCGGCACCGAAAACGCCATCAAGACACGCAAGAACACCTGGACGATCGGCGTTGCCGGCGGCCTGATCGACGGCACCTACATGCGCTTTGCCGACGAGCTCGCCAAGGTGCTCGACGACGGCGACAACCTGCGCATCCTGCCGATCGTGTCCTACGGCGCCGCGTCGAACCTGGAAGATCTGATCTACCTGCGCGGCGTCGACGTCGCCGTCACGCAATCGGACGTGTTCGATTATTTCCGCAACGAGCGCAAGACGCCGAATATCGACAAGCGGGTCCACTACATCATCCGCCTGCCGATCTCGGAGGTGCAGATCCTGGCCAGGAGCGAGATCAACTCGATCGAGGAACTGCGCGGCAAGAAGGTGAACTTCGGTCCGGCCGGCAGCGGGTCAAGCCTGACCGGCACCATCGTCTTCCAGCGTCTCGGCATCCAGGTCGAGCAGGTCAACATCAACCAGGCCTCCGCCTTGCAGAGCCTGCGTTCGGGTGAAGTCTCCGCGCTCGTGCGCGTAGTCGGAAAGCCGGTCGGATTCTTCGCCAATATCCCGGCCAATTCCGGCCTGAAGCTCTTGTCGATCCCGTTCACCAAGCAGTTCGCCGACTACTACACGCTGGGCGAGCTGACCTCGAAGGACTATCCGAACCTCATCCCGGAGAACGGCAGGGTTGACACGATCGCGGTGCCGACCGTGCTCGCAGTCTACAACTGGCCGAAGGGCAGCGACCGCTTCCGCCGCGTCGAGCGCTTCACCGAGCGGCTGTTTGCCAACTGGAGCAAGTTCCAGCAGCCGCCGTATCATCCCAAGTGGCGCGACATAAACCTGGCGGCCACGGTCCCCGGATGGACGCGGTTTTCGGTGGCCGAAGAGACCTTGCAGAAGTACCAGGGCAAGGAAGTGGCGCGGGACGGCGACCTGAACCGCGATTTCCAGGCCTTCGTGTCGCGCTCCGGCACGCGCGGCTCGCCGCCGAGCCAGAGCGAGCGCGAAGCGCTGTTCCGCGAGTTCCTGCAGTGGCGGCAGCAGCAGGGCCCGCGCCGCTGATATCGCCTCAGCTGTCATCCCGGACGGCGAGCGTCAGCGAGCCGATCCGGGATCCATGTACCCAGGCATAAGGAACTGATGTGACGCAGGGGTACTTGGATCCCGGCTCTCGCTGCGCACGGCCGGGATGACAATGGAGGGGCAGATCGGCTACCTGTCCACCGTCGCCCGGATATAAGCCCAGATCGAGTCGATCTGCTCCGGCTTGAGCGCGCCGCGCCACGGCGGCATCTGGCGCTTGCCGTTGAGCACGGCGTCGACAAAGCGGTCATGGTCTTCCGCGCGCAGGCGGCGCAGGTCGAAGGTCACGCCGCCGCTGGTGTTGCGCAGCCCGTCGCCATGGCAGGACGAGCAGTAGTCGCCGTAGATGGTCGAGCCCGCCTCGACCAGGGCGGCATCGGGCTCGGCCCGAGCCGCCGCCGTCGCGACGAGCAGAAACAAGACAAGCGATGGGCGCAACGCGGTCATGCGACGTTGCGCCCGGCGGACGACGGCGTCGCCGTCATTGCACCGACGCCGCACGCTGCGGTCCGGAATATTCCTCGAAGAGCTTGAAGGTCCACAGGCTGCCGCCGGCCGGCACGTTGGCCAGGTTGGGGTCGCCAGCGCGCATGACATAGGGCCCCGTCGCACCACTGGTGATGGTCAGATATTGCTTGCCGTTGTGTTCCCAGGTGATCGGCTGCCCGACGATGCCGGCCGAGGTCTGGAATTCCCAGAGAATTTTACCGGTGTCGCTGTCAACCGCCATGAACTCGCCAGTGAGCCGGCCCGTGAACACCAGGCCGCCGGCCGTCACCAGCGTGCCGGCAAGGTTCGGGCTCTTGAACGGAACCGCCCATTTCGACGCGCCGGTGAGCGGATCGATGGCGCGCAGGTGGCCACGGCCGACCGTGTCGTCGAACAGGTAGGGCCACGGCCGTTTCACGCCGTAGTGCGGCTGCCCCGGCTTGAGGTTGGCCACCTCGGCGAGCGGCAGCGGCGTGTATTCCCAGCCGAAGTCCAGCGTATTCACGTAGATCAGCCGGGTCTCCGGATTGAACGACATCGGGTGCCAGTTCTTGCCGCCGACCAGCGACGGGAACACCTGCACGGCCTTGCCCTCCAGGGCGTCCTTCGTCTCCTGCGTCCACACCGGGCGGCCGGTTGCCATGTCGACGCGCTCCGCCCAGGTGACTTTGACGAACTTGTTCGCCGCCAGGAGCTTTCCGGTCGCGCGTTCGAGCACGTAGAGGAAGCCGTTGCGGTTCGCCTGCATGATTACCTTGCGTGGCGCGCCGCCGATGGTGAGGTCCGCCTGCACCAGCTCGTTGACGCCGTCATAGTCGAACGGATCATTGGGCGTCATCTGGTAGTGCCAGACCACCTTGCCGGTCTTCGGCTGAAGCGCCAGGATCGAGTTGGTGTAGAGGTTGTCGCCCTTGCGGTTGAGCGGGTTCCACGGCGCCGGATTGCCGGTGCCCCAGAACACCAGGTCGAGCTCCGGATCGTAGGAGCCGGTGATCCAGGTGCTGCCGCCGCCGGTCGGACCGGCTGCCCAGGTCTCCGCGCCCGGCTCGCCCGCCGCCGGGATCGTGTAGGTGCGCCACAGCTGCTGGCCGGTCTGCGGATCGAGGCCTTCCAGGTAGCCGCGGTGGCCGAATTCCGCGCCGGCCACGCCGGCAATGACCACGCCGTTGGCCACCAGCGGCGCCACTGTCATCGAGTAGCCGTCCTTGGGGTCGGCCGACTTGGTGCGCCACACTTCCTTGCCGGTCTTGATGTCGAGCGCGATCACGTGCGCGTCGAGCGTCGTGCGGTAGAGTTTTCCGTCGAACAGCGCGCCGCCGCGGTTGACGATGCCGCAGCACACCACCCGTGTGGTGTCCGGCGGGTACTCGATCACGGATTTCCAGATCTGCTTGCCGCTGAGCGCATCGAGCGCCACGGTCTTTTCGTGGTCCGTGAGATAGATGATGCCGTCCTTGACCAGGGGCTGTGCCTCCTGGCCGCGGTTGTCGGCCATGCTGTAGGACCACGCCGGCACCAGCCGCTTGACAGTGTCGCGGTTGATCTGCGTCAGCGGGCTGTAGCGCTGCTGGCTATAGCCCATGCCGTAGGTCAGGACGTCGCCCGGCGTCTTGTCGTCGTTCTTCAGGTCGTCGGCGCTCTGGGCGAGCGCCATGACCGGTAGCGCAGCGCTCATCAGCGCTGCTATGAATGTCGGCCTCATGTGCTTCCTCCCGGGGCCGGATCTTGCCGTCCGGCCGCTTGGCGTGAGGGCCACGCCGTCCGCAATGATAGCCTGCGGCGACAACGGTGGGTTGCGCGCAGCTAGACGCAGCCATGCCGCTCGTGCAGATGTGCGCGGCGGCGTCGACAACAGGAGGACTCATGACCGAAGCGTCGGATGCCGATGCCGAAGCAGCAGAGGCCGATGAGCAACTCCCCTCCCATCTGGTCGTCATGCCGGGAGACGGCATCGGTCCGGAGATCACGGCGGCGACGCTCACGGTTCTGCGCGAGGTCGACCGGGTGCTGGCGCTCGGCTTGAGCTTCACCGAGGTGCCGATCGGTCTTGCCGCGCTGAAGACGCATGGTTCGACCCTGCCGGATGCCTCGT
>DATFWC010000048.1:0-3198 GCA_035259885.1 Xanthobacteraceae bacterium | reverse complement strand
GGCCAACGGCACGCCGGTGCCGCAGAACACGCACCAGCACGGGCCGATCGTGATGGACACGATCGACTACAAGATTCCGGTCCCCAACAATCACCCGTCGGGCCTCCTGTGGTACCATCCGCACGTGCACGGCATCGCGCTCAATCAGGTGGTGCAGGGCATGGCCGGTCTGCTCACCGTCGGCGACGTCGGCGACAACGTGAAAGGCGACGTGAGCCATTCGCCGATTCCCAATGCCAACGTCCGCCACCTCATGCTCAAGGAGACCCAGGTCCTGGCCGCCGGCACAGTCGACTTCGACTCGGGGCCGCAGCCGGTCGCCGACGGCGAAGTGCTGAACCAGGAGGATCCCGGGTTCTGCGATCCCATCCCGCCGGCCGGCGAGGTGCGCCGCGGCTCTTGCCCGGGCTTCGACAACAGCCCGGACGGCAGCAACTTCACCGGCGGCAAGTGGTACTTCACCGTCAACGGCATCCAATATCCGACGATCCCGATCACCGATCCGGATGGCGAGGTGTGGCGCATCGGCAGCGCCGGTGGCAGCCTGAGCTGGGATCTGCAGCTCATCAACGATGCCAGCCACCAGCCGATGATCGTGCAGCTGCTTGCCATCGACGGCGTCGCCGTGAACCTGCCGCAGGACACGCCGATGAACACCATGGTGACGATGGCGGGCGGCAAGTTCCGGGTGCGGCCGTGCACGGCGGCCCAGACCATCGGCAATTCGGTCCCGGTCTGCGTCGATGAGATCGTCATGATGCCGAGCTCGCGCGTCGACGTGTGGGTCACGTACCGCGACCAGAACGGCCGCATCGTCACGGCGCCGCAGGGCGCCAGCGCCACGTTCAAGAACATCCCCCTCACCATGGGATCAGGTGATACCTGGCCTGGCGTCGATCTCGCCAAGGTGCAGTTCAACCAGGGCGGCCAGCGCCGGTTCACCGCCAACCAGGTGGTGGTCGGCGACAGCGGCTTCACCCAGCCGGGTGGCATCCTCTCGACCGCGGTCGCGGGCGCGAACGCGTCGCCGCTGCCTCCCGGGTGCGCAGCGCTGCCGGCAGGGCATACGCGGCGCGTCTTTTTCGGCTTCTCCCTGATCCCGCAACAGGACACCGATCCGCCTGCGGAATCCGAGACCTTCGCGCTCGGCTATGAGGAGCTCGACCAGAACGGCAACGTGGTTCCCGGGTCGCACCGGCCGGTCATCAACCCGGCGAACGGCTTGGCGGACGGCAACGGGCTGGAGCAGTTCGATCCGGCCCACAACACGGTGTGCCTGCCGCTCGGACCGGGCCAGACGCCGGTGACCGAGAAGTGGGAGATGGTCCAGCTGGCGACCGAGAACCACAACTTCCACCAGCACCAGGCACGGTTCGTCGAGAAGGTCGGCAACACGGCCACCGTCGTCCAGGACAACTTCCCCCTGGGCGTGTCGGTGCCCGACGCCACCATCGCGGATCAGGTCAACAACAACCAGCTCGGCGTCTGCAACATCCGGCAGTGGCGCGAAGGCACCTGCGTGTCGCCGCCGGTGAAAATGGACATTCCGTTCACCCAGCTGGGCGAGTTCGTCTATCACTGCCACATCCTCGAGCACGAGGACGGGGGCATGATGGCGAAGATCCAGGTGGTGCCGTCGCCCAACTGACGCCAGTCACGTTTCTCGGCGGCAACAAGGCTGGCGCGGGAGGCCCCCCGCGCCAGTTTTTTCACTTGGGGCTTGATGCGGCGGCGCGACGTTCAGGCGTAATCGCTGTCGTCGGAACCGCCATCGTCGTCGAAATCCGCGTCTTCGTCGCCGCCGTCGTCGCTGTCGTCGGAAGCATCGAACAGGCCGGCGTGGCGCTCGTAGTCCTGATCGTGCGTGTCATCGTGCGTGTCGCTGTCGAACACGCCGGCGCGGCTCTGGCCGCGGCCGATGTCGTCGAGCCCGGCCTGGCGGCCAAGCTCGCCGCCCCCGCCACCGCCCGACGGCGTGCGCTCGCCCCCGCCCGCGATCTGGTCGAACGCTCCAGCGAAGGGCCCGCGATGCTGCTGTCCGCCCAGCATGCCGCGGATGCCGTCCATCAGAAGCCCGCCGCCGATCGCGCCGGCCGCTGCGGCCGCCGCCGTGCCGAGGAACGAGCCGCCGCGCCCGGGGGCGTCCTGCGGCATCGGCTGGGGCGGCATGCCGCCCGGCGCGGCGCCCGGACCCGGGCCGCCTGGCGCCGCGCCGCCCCATGGCGTGCCGCTACGGTACTGCGGCGGAACCCCCATGGGCTCCTGGCCCGGCCGCACCGACGGAACCGAGCCGCGCGACGGGTCGGGCCCGGCGCGCTCGTCACGGCCGAACACGGCGTCGCGCATGCTGTCGAGGAAGCCGCGCGGCTGGCCCGAAGCCGGCGCGCCGCCCTGCAGCGCGTCCTCGAGCTCGCGAATGTGGGCATCGGCCGCCTTCAGGGCCTCGTCCTGCACCAGCACAGTCTGGACCAGCGGATAGACGGCGTGCGGCGCCTGGGCGAGGCCCGCACGGATGGCCTGCTCGGCCTCCGGGTCGCGCGGCTGGTTTTCCAGCGCGGCCAGTCGCTCGAACAAGTCGGCGATGAGCTGACGTTCCTGTGGTGTCATGGGGTTTCACTCCTCTGCGCCCCGGTTGTGCCAGGGCCTATATGGGGACCGCTGTAATCCGGCAGAGTGGCGGCGGCGTGACATTTGGGCGCGGGCGCGGGCCCTGGGGCTCGTCAGGCCAGCACCACCCCGTGCTCGGCGAGCACGCGCGGAAACGCCTCGCCCAAAAGATAGTCGTACTCGCGCTCGCGCAGCGCCGTCAGTGGCTCGAGCCGTTCGAGTTCGGCGTCGACCCGGCCAGGATGGCACATGATCAGGCCGGCCTCCGGCATGGCGACGAGAAAGCGCGGGAACAGGGCGGCAAAATCGGCGTCCGCCGCATACGTATAGGTGCCGGCGAAGGCCGGGTTGGTGGGAACACCCTGCGCGCGCGCGCGCCGGCGCAAGGCGCGGCTGAGCCAATCCAGCAGGAGGCCTTTTGGGTCGGAAAGCTGCTGCAAAAGACCGGCGGTGCTGCCGCACTGGCGAACCCAGACCTGCGGCCCGGCTTCACCGGCGGCGGCCAGCACCGCGTCGCGCACCTGCGGCAGCAGGTGGACGTGCAGATGCCCGTCGATGAAGTCGGGGGCCTGACCGAACGCGGCCGCAAAG